>DMBB01000153.1 GCA_003446295.1 Erysipelotrichaceae bacterium | reverse complement strand
CTGAATAATTACCGCCGCAATAAGATCGGTGTTGTATTCCAGTCATACAACCTCATCACCTATCTGACCGGACTTGAAAACATACTGCTTGCAATGACGGAAACAGACAACAAGATCCCGGGAAATAAAAAAGAGCTTGCCTATGCTCTGCTTTCCATGGTAGGAATCGTCGAATCCAAGGCAGACCGTCTCGTCACAAAACTTTCAGGCGGTGAGCAGCAGAGAATTGCAATTGCCAGAGCACTGGCAGGCAACGGAGACCTGATCTTCGCGGATGAGCCTACCGGCAACCTGGACTCCGAAACAGAACAGGAGATCATCCGAATATTCCGGATGCTGGCAGAAGAATACGGAAAAACGATCATTGTAGTAACGCATTCCAACGAAGTATCAAAACTAAGTGATAAACGCGTACTGCTGAAAGGAGGCATTCTCAGAGATCTCTGAGAATACCTCTTTTTTAAATCCGGACCATCTGATCCGGCTTTGCTTATTACGCTATTCTTTCAAAAATCAGTACAGTATATTCATCCGATCCCGGAGAGCTGAGTCGTGCATAGATCACGGAACCGTCGATCGTCATGCTCAGTTCCTCCGGTTCTTCTCCTTCAGAAACAAACCGGATATACCATGAAGAATCGCAGTCTGCTAACGGTTCATGGACAATGGAATCCAGACGATATGATTTCTCATCATCAACTTCATACGGATATGGCTGCAGGATGATCTCATCTTCCCATCCCGAGTAATCAAACTGATCGTATTTATCCAGGGTATCTGTTTTCTGCACAGTACCGTCCGCCAGTGTTTTGATCTGCTGTGTACTCTTCCAGAAGCCCATCAGAAACATTTTTGCTTCAGCATCGGTATTCTCTATGTTCCTTCCGCTGTACAGTCTTTCTCCATCATTCAGAAGATATGTTTCCTGCAGTTCAGCATCCTTCAGTGCTTCATAAAACAGGTCATTGAATCCATCCAGGACCTTCATACCCCCTTCAGGGATGACATTATCATAGCTGATCCGATGCATTGACCAGCTGGCCCCTCCGACTGACTCATCATTGAAAACAAAGCTGATCGAAGTGGAAGGTGCATCAAGCGCCATAAACTCATCATCAAACGGAAGTTTATCCCATACAGAAAGATTATGTTCGCGGATGTATTCATTCAGCCGGTCCAGGATCGTCTGATCCTTTACCAGATACTCATATCCGCGGATCGGTATATGATGCATTGGAGATTTTTCAGCTGTATAGATGATCTGCCCATCGGAATTCAATCTGATCGAGCTGCTGTTTGAATCCCCTGCCATACCGCCGCCGGTATAGATGCCCGCCTCGATCAAAGCACCATGCTCAACCTTAACTTTTTTCAGCTGTTCAAGCGTCACTTTTTTGCTGAATTCATCAATATCCTCGTATTTCTGTTCTCTTGAAGAACATGAAGTCAGTGTCAGCATAATTCCTCCCATGAGCATTGACTGCAGTATGATCCGCATGATTCTTTTCATCGTTCTTTTCTCCAATTCATATCACATTAATGGTATGCACCATAATGTCTGTAATTTACTCAATACATTTTATATCCGCATTCAGGGCAGAATTTGAGTCCGTCCGGAACAGTCTGCCCGCAGCTTGGACAAACAGACGGTATTGCTGTTTCATACAGCTGTTTATCCTTCGGCCAGCTGATGTTATACGCAAGATTCAGCACCTTTGTTTCCTTCGGGCCGACAGCGCACTTCCATGTCAGGATGCCGTTATCTGCAGCTTCTGCCTGATCATTGTTCTTCATCTCAACAATAATGGTTTTTTCCTGTGAATACGGAACCTGATCCTGTATGACAACAGTTGCTTCAGTACTCCTGTTGTTCGTCAGTTTCAGTTCATATACATACTCAGTTGTACGCTGGTTCTTGAGCAAAGCATCCGATGTTCTGCGTTTCTTTTCAGTACGGCTTGCCTGAAGTCCTTCTGCCTTGCCAAGCGGGATCTTCAGTGTCTCCTTGGTCAGATCCGGCGCTATAGCTGTTTCACCTGCATAAACACCGTTCAGATAGACACCTGCAGTACCTTTGATATCCGAAGGCAGATCCTTTGTTTTCAGTTTTGCGGCAAGATACACATGCACGTCTTTTTTCGGAACAGCCAGCAGTTCATATTCAGCAGCCAGTTCATATGCTTTGAGGTCCGCCATGACACCTTTTGTCCCTGAAGGAATTGTTTTTTTGCCGGGCAGTGTGTATTCCGTCGTTGTTTCTTCAGAAGACACTTCAGCATCTTCTGTTTCAATACGCTCCATTTCAACAGTCTCTTCAAGTGCCATCGCAGCATCATTACCGCTGTCCATCATGGCCATCATAGGAGCGCTCATAGCCATCATATTTCTGCCCATCAGCGCATTTTTAGCTAAAGGTCTTGCCGGCTTCCTGAAGCTCAGATAAACCGGTTCCAGTTCCGGAACGTTTCCACCGGTTGGCGTGCTTGTCAGCAGTGAAACAGGAATGTTTTCCCAATCCTCATCCGTACTCTGACTGATCCTGGCTCTGGATTTCATGATTACCGGACCTTCAGCGTCTGTGTGGATCTCATAAACAAAATTCCACATAGCATGTGCATCGTGATATTGAAGCTCAAACGGATATGTTCCGGCTGCAGGAACTTCCAGTACAGCTGTGATGACCGGACGACTCTCAAGGCGTTCTGCTTCTTTCAGATCCTTTTCAAGTTTTCTGATCCTGCTGTTGAGATCATTGATCGCTTCGTACAGCTGATTCAATCTGTCCGGCAGTCTGGTAATGTAGTTTTCCACGTCAGCCAGGTCCGGTTTGCCTGTCCCCTGGAATGTTCCGTTGCTTTTCCATAAAGATATCTGAAGCTCATGGATCTCTTTTTGTCTCTGCAGGGCTGTGATATCTTCCATGATCTTCGCGGAAGGACGGTCTTCTGGTTCATCTTCTGTTTCATAGCTGAAACGGATATCGGACAATGCCGTACCGGCAGGGAAAAACAGTTTTGCGGTATCCATATCAGAACCGCCGGTCAGTCCCAGAATACGGATCGTATTGGCTCCTTGTTCCAGAACTGCAATGCCTTTTCTGGTGATCTCTGCTCCTCTGCGGTAAACCTGAACAGCAGATATTGTTGTCTGAATAGTCTGCATATGCTGATCCTCCATGATTATATGATTCAATAAATTGATTCTCTGTAATCATTGTAGCAGTTAACCGATAACTGTACGAGGACCAGACATAAAAACTTCGGATTCTTAATCTATCCGCAGTCCAATCAGATTTCTGTATTTCACCTGCATCACCTTCCGGCACGCATGAAAAAAGACCGCCCCGGTTTTGCCGGAAACGATCTTTGATCAGCAGATTACAGGTGGAAATAACGGGCAGCGTTATTGTAGCTGATACCTTCTACGATCTTCTTCAGAGAAGCTTCATAGTTCGGATATTCACCGTTTTCTACCCAGTTGCCTACCATGTTGCACATGATACGGCGGAAATAGTCATGACGTGCATATGACAGGAATGAACGGGAATCCGTCAGCATTCCTACGAAGTTGCCGAGCAGTCCGAGGTTTGCAAGTGCACGCATCTGATCTTCCATACCGCTCTTTGTATCATTGAACCACCAAGCTGAACCAAGCTGGATCTTGCCGGGTACTTCGTCTGACTGGAAGCAGCCAAGCAGTGTTCCGAGCAGTTCATTGTCAACAGGATTCAGTGAATACAGAATCGTTTTGGGTGCTTCGTTTGTCATATCAAGCTCGGAAAGCAGGTCTGCAATACGTTCGCCGCAGTTGTTCTGAGCGATCATATCAAATCCTGTATCCGGTCCAAGACGACGGTACATACGTTCATTTGCATTTCTGTGGCAGGAATAATGGAGCTGCATTGCAATGTCAAGGCGGTGATAAGCTTTTCCCAGCGCGATCAGAACTGCTGTCTGATATACTTCTGCTTCTTCAACAGTGATTGCTTCACCATTCATGACTTTTGCGTATACAGCATTGACTTCTTCTGCAGTTCCTTTGCGGAACGGAATATAGTCAAGACCATGGTCACTTGCACGGCATCCCATCTCAGCAAAGAATTCAAGACGCTCGATCAGAGCTGCGATCACATCGTCAGCTGTTTCGAGTTTTTCTTTGCCGACACTCTTTGCCAGCAGACCCATATACTGAACAAAGCCTTCTTTGTTGATATTGATTGCCTTGTCAGGGCGGAAGGAAGGGCAGACTTTGACAGTGATCGTGGAATCCTCACGGATCTTCTGATGCCATTCCAGAGAATCGACCGGGTCATCTGTTGTTCCGATGAAGGCAACGTTGGACTGTTTGATCAGACCGCGGACTGTCATGTTCGGATCATTCTGCAGCATATCGTTGCACTTATTCCAGATCGCTTCTGCATTGTCCAGTGTGAGCGGTTCTTCAATACCGAAGAACTTATGCAGTTCCATGTTGCACCAATGATACATCGGATTGCCGATCGCCATTTCCAGTGCTTCAACGAACTTCAGGAAACGCTCGAAATCAGGTTTATCTCCTGTAATATAGTCCTCAGGAACTCCGTTGGAACGCATGACTCTCCATTTATAGTGGTCACCGAAATATGTGCCATCCGGATTCTTTCCGCCCAGCCAGACTTCAGCCAGATTATTGAACCTTCTGTCTTCATAGATCTCTTTCGGAGAAATATGGCAGTGGTAGTCAACCAGAGGCATCTTGTCTGCATAGTCATGGAACAGATGCTGAGCGGTCCCTGTTTCAAGCAGGAAGTTTTTATCCATAAATGCTTTCATTTTACTTATCACTCCTATCTCTTGATATCGTAATTCATGTTCATCA
>DMBB01000040.1 GCA_003446295.1 Erysipelotrichaceae bacterium | reverse complement strand
GCAGCAGACTCAGGATCCTGCGTGTCACATATATGCCGCCATGGCAGCTGATCTCAACACAGTCTTCACCTGTATAGGAATGCGGTGCTCTGAACATGCTCACAAGCACTTCATCCACGATCCCGTTTTCATCCCGGACATATCCATGCCGGATCCGGTACCCTTTCAGGTCTGCCAGTGGTCTGTCCATGATCTTCTCACATACCGGGACCGCGTCATCTCCGCTGATCCTGATAACGGATATTGCGCCTTCTCCCTGCACTGTTGCGATTGCTGTAATTGTGTCCATACGTGCCTCCGGGTTCATATTAACATATTCGCTTCTGTTTTTTTCACTGCTTAAATGGTCTATACTTTTAACATGATGACCTTAAGACCAGAACTGCAGGAAGCATCTGACTATCTTGGCTACAAAAGCCTGACGCCGGTCCAGAAAGCATCGATCCCTTTGTTCATGGAGGGACATGATCTTTATGTACAGGCGGGGACTGGCGCCGGCAAGACTGCCGCATTCCTCCTGCCGATATTGAATCAGCTAACTCCCCTGGAACGGAAGACCAGGGCTTTGATCATTGCGCCGACCCGGGAACTGGCTGTACAGATCAAAACCCTTTCGGAATATTTCTCCTTTGGTCTCAAAATTCAGACAGCCTGCATGATCGGCGGCAAACATTACAATCATCAGCTGAATATGCTCAAGCACCATCCCGAGATCATTACCGGCACCGCAGGCAGGCTCCTGGATCTGATCAGACAGGATCTGATCGATCTCAGTGACCTGAAGTGGGTCGTACTGGATGAAGCGGATATGCTGCTGAGTCTTGGCCAGAGAAATGAAGTCTCCGCGATCCTTGAAGCACTGCCTGCAGGGATCCAGACTGTCATGTATTCCGCAACGATGGATGAATCTCTGACCTCATTATTTCCCGGGGAATACCGGCGGGTCGTGATCGATGAAACCGAGGTCAATCCGCATATCAAACAGTACTATATACAGACTGATCAGATGCTCGAAGATCTTGCATTTCTCATGAGAGAGCTCCCGTTCAATTGCATTGTATTTTTCAACCGTCAGTCGGACTGCATCAAAGCTGCCAGGGCACTTCGAGGGCATGACGTCCCCGCGCAGGCATATCATGCCGGTCTGAAACAGACAAAGCGTGAGCAGATCATACGAGACTTCTCAAATGGTGAATTTTCCGTCATCTGCGCAAGCGACGCAGCTGCCAGGGGACTGGATCTTGCAAATATCGGTCTGGTCGTTCATTGTGGACTGCCGTTTGACAGGGAAACCTATATACACCGCTGTGGAAGAGCTGCGCACCAGGGCGGCACCGCATATTCCATCCTTCTGCTGAGTGAGGAAGAAATACAGTCAGAAAAAGGAAAACAGCTGATCTCAGGCTGTGAAAAGCTGGCATCCTTAAATGAAATGGATCTGAATCCGGAGCTTCCGGTCTTTGAGCCGGAGATCCCTTTCAGCCTGGTAAACACATATTCCATTTCCGCAGGAAAACGGGACCATATCAGAAAGACTGACATTGTAGGTGCTTTATGCGAACTGATCCCGTTTGAAGATATCGGAACGATATTTATTGATGACAAATATACCGATGTGCAGATCCTCAATGAAAAAACTTTGCCTGAACAAATCAAGATCAAAGGCAAAATCAGAAAAATCAGGCTGAATAACTCACTTCCATTCTGAAATGACCAAAAACAGTGTAAAATGTTATGCGGATATGAAGAATATATCCGGGAAAAGAGGTAATCATATGGAACGTAGAACCGGTACCGTATCAAGAGGTATTCGCTGCCCTATCATCCGTGAAGGAGACGATCTCGCCAGAATCGTATGCGACAGTGTTCTGGCCGCTGCTGAAAGCGATGGCTTTGAGCTTCGTGACAGAGATGTAGTCGCAATCACTGAATCCGTTGTTGCCAGAAGTCAGGGCAATTACGCAGATATCAACGCGCTTGCAAAAGATGTCCGCGAGAAGACCGGCGGTGAAACAGTCGGTGTTATCTTTCCGATCCTTTCAAGAAACCGTTTTGCTATCTGTCTGAAAGGTATCGCATTAGGTGTTAAGAAAGTCGTGCTGATGCTGAGCTACCCTTCTGATGAAGTAGGAAATGAACTCGTATCTCTCGATCAGCTTGATGAAGCAGGCATCGATCCGTACCGTGACGTGCTGACACTCGAAAGATACCGTGAACTGTTCGGTGAAAACAGACATCCGTTTACCGGTGTTGACTATGTTTCTTATTATGAAGAGCTTGTTAAGGAACAGGGTGCAGATGTAGAGATCATCTTCGCCAACCGTCCACAGGCAATTCTTGACTATACAGATGTCGTTCTGACATGCGACATTCATACACGCAAGAGATCCAAGAGACTGCTCAAGGCTGCAGGCGCAAGGATCGTCCTGGGTATGGATGACATCCTGACTGCTCCGGTCGATGGAAGCGGCTATAACGAAGACTATGGTCTGCTTGGCTCCAATAAAGCAACGGAAGAAAAAGTAAAGCTGTTCCCGAGAGACGGCCAGACATTCGTTGACCGTACACAGAAGTTCCTGGTAGAAGCTACCGGCAAACATATCGAAGTCATGATCTACGGTGACGGTGCCTTCAAGGATCCGCAGGGAAAGATCTGGGAGCTTGCTGACCCCGTCGTATCCCCTGCTCATACAGAAGGACTCAACGGCACACCGAATGAGCTGAAGCTCAAGTATCTCGCTGACAACGATTACGGCGATCTGTCCGGTGAAGATCTGAAAAATGCGATCTCCGAGCGCATCCGCCAGAAGGACGCCAACCTGAAAGGCAAGATGGCTTCCGAGGGTACAACACCCAGACAGCTGACAGACCTGATCGGTTCACTGTGCGATCTGACCAGCGGATCGGGTGACAAGGGAACGCCTGTTGTCCTTGTACAGGGATACTTCGATAACTACACCAACTGATATGGAAACAGAGAGATTATTCCTGCGTCCATGGCAGATGTCTGATGCAGAACGTCTGTTTGAACTGGCTGCAGACCCGCATGTCGGTCCTCCCTGCGGATGGAATCCGCATCAGGATCCGGAGGAAAGCAGACAGATCCTTCAGAACATTCTGATCAATGATTACACATGGGCTGTTGTCCGCAGGGATGATGATCTCGTGATCGGCAATATTTCACTGATGCCGCTGCATGTCAGCAGACTGGCTGAACATGAAACGGAAAGTGAGATCGGCTATTGGCTTGGCTATCCTTATTGGAATCAGGGATACATGTCCGAGGCCTGTGCACGTGTCATCCGGTATGGTTTTGAGGAAAAACATCTGAAAGCCATCCTGGCGTGTCATTATGAACATAACCCTGCATCCGGCAAAGTCATGGAAAAATGCGGCATGCGTGTGATCAGAACACAGCCTTCTGTACCTGATCAGTTCCGCAGCAGCGGATCGGATGTTGTACATCAGATCACATTTGATAAATGGAATGCATGAAAAAACACTTCGGTATGATGATTACCGGAGTGTTTTCATTCGGTTCAGATCGTCGGCTGTTCTTTACCGCTCTCAATGTGAGAAAGGATCCCGTCCCCGGACGGCTCGATCCCTTCAATGATCAGTTCCGGGTTTTTTGTCCTCAGGAAAGCCGCAAGGCGTTCTGCCTGTCCTTTGGAGCTGGTCGTATTTTTTGCGGACTGATCTGCTGAAATATATTCAACATCCCAGTTGTCCCGTTTTCCGGGTGCACCTTTCAGTTCCTTGAGATCCTGATAATAGAATTCCAGTATCTTATGATTATCGTAAACAAGCATTCTGTCTTCCAGCATAAATGCCTGTCCGATGATATAGCTGTCATTGTATTCCTTTGCGTTTTTGAATCTGCTCAGCTTCCGGGGGATGGACATCCGTTCTGTATAAAACCGGATCAGAAGCACTGCAAGGATCAGTGCAGTGATCAGTGCGGCGATCCGGAATGCCGGAATGCCTGTTTTAAAGTAGATGGCTGCCAGAATAAAGATCAGAATTGCCGGAACAGGAAGTATAAACACATACTGCATTGATATAAATGCATGCAAATAAGATCTCACCATAAATGCCTCCCGTTTTATTATATGGTTCCTGATGCGGATTGTCATGGATCCTGTTCTGTTTCGCATACAGGGTCTGTGCA
>DMBB01000331.1 GCA_003446295.1 Erysipelotrichaceae bacterium | reverse complement strand
AGATCACAAACAGACTCGGCAGCACGGGCGTTCCATGGAAACCGGACTCTCTGAAACCGGCACGTACTCCCCGGCATGCCCTGGATGAAGACACCGCAAAAGAACTGTTCCTGAAAGAAGACGGAAAGATACATGGTTCGATCAGCAGATTTGAGCGCTGGTTCCAGTGTCCGTATTCCTACTTTATTGAATCCGGTCTTTCCGTACGCAGATTTGATACCCCTTCACTGGACAGCGCCACGATCGGAACGATCCAGCATGCGTTCATGGAGACTATGGTAAAC
Source organism: Erysipelotrichaceae bacterium (assembly GCA_003446295.1). Next base: position 6,210 of record DMBB01000331.1, on the reverse strand, counting down.
AGCTATGGAAAAGATTATGCCTCAGTCACGGAACAGGAGATCCGCGAATTCCTGAAGCCGTGGTTTGAAGATCTGAAGGTCATGAACCCGCATGATGTATGGCAGATCGATCTGACGATGGAGCGTATGAGCAAAGGCCTGCTGAGATCACTCATGTTCCTGACGGAAGCTGAGAAGAATACGATCTACAGACCGCTGAAACCTGAAAAGGAATTTAACTACGGCATCACAGACGGCATCCATCTCAAAGGCATCATTGACCGGGTCGATATTTCCGGTGATTCCTTCCGTATCATTGACTACAAGTCATCCGTCCATAAGCTGTCTGAGTCCAGCATCAAAGCAGGCATTCAGCTGCAGCTTCTTTCCTATGTATTCGCTGCAGAGCATATACTCAGGAAATCTCCCTCAGGTGCCTGCTATTTCTCCATGCAGTCCAAATCTGCATCAGAAAAAGCCGCATCATTCAAAACAAAAGGCATCGTACTGGAAGAAGATCTCACGGATGAGACATATTTAAAGAATCTGTCGGATGCCGAGCGCCGATTCAGCGGCTGGACATTCGCGAACGATGAAACAGATGCGAATTTCAAGCAGTATTTCAGCATGCCGCTGTATGACCTGGAAAAGGTCAGACAATGCATCAAAGAACTGTATGAATATTTCCGTGATCATCTTCTGGCAGGAGAAATACAGGTCGATCCTTTGGACAACGCATGTATGTTCTGTCTGAACGCTCCGGTATGCCGCAATACGAACGGCACCCGGAAAGCTTCTCCTGTGGTAATGGCAGATGAAAAACTGAAGGTCGGAAAGGGGGATGCGTCATGAACATGGATGTTTATCAGGAAATGGCGGTGCGCAGTACCGGACAGAATATTCTTGTCTCAGCATCAGCCGGTGCCGGCAAGACACGTGTCCTTGTCGAGCGTCTGATCAAGCGCTGCCTGGAAGACCGTGTCGGCATGGATGAAGTGCTGGCAGTTACCTTTACTGCAGCCGCGGCTGTGGAAATGAAAAACCGTGCAGCCAAAACCCTGCAGGAACGACTTCAGACTGTCAATGACCCTCAGCAGGCAGAATGGATCCGGAAACAGATGATCCTTCTGGACAGCGCTGACATAACGACCATTGACGCGTTCTGTCTGACCATCATACAGAAATACTTCAGCGTGATCGGTCTTGATCCCGCCACAGCATCCAATGTCATGGATGAGGCTTCGGTCAACAAATATAAAAAGGCAGCATTCTTCAAAGCACTTCAGATCTATGATGAAGAACACCATGACATGATCATCTCCCTGACTGAGATGTTTTCACCGCGCAGTGAGGATTATGAAACCCTGCAGGGAATGGTCGATACGATCATAAAGCACGCGGACAACAGTTTTGATCCGGAACAGTGGATCAGCAATGCACGCCTTTATGCGGCTCCTGTCAAACGGCTCAGCCAGCTTCCGGATGAAATACAGACATATTTCTATGCGGCGTATCAGCTGATGCTGGATACGATCCTGTTTCATTATGAGGATATGCTGAAATACGCTCCGGACAGTGATAAGGTCATGAAAAAATACGATGATCTCACCAATGCCGGCAACCAGCTCAGAAACTGCCGGCAGTATCTGGAAAGCAGAAACTATGACATGTTCCGCGAGAGCTTCTGTACATTCGGAGAAATGTATGCGGCAACCCCTGCAGATACCAAAAACATCCCGTACAAAAATGCACGCGATGCATTTTATAAAGCATGTGATAAACTCAGCGCTCAGCTGTTTGATTCGTCCATCCTGATCAGTGACCACAATGAATGCAGCAGCGTCATCAACGTCCTCTGCGATATAGCGTCTCTTACGCGCACGCTGTTCACGGAAGCGAAGCGTCAGGATGCGTGCATGGACTTCGGGGATATGGAGCGCTATGCACTGGAGATCCTGAATGCCAATGACCAGGCAGTGTCAAAACTTTACCGTTCGCGTCTGAAAGAAGTCATGGTGGATGAATTCCAGGATACTTCTGTGCTGCAGAACGAGATCATCAAGCTGCTTGCTGTACCGGGAACGATCTTCCGTGTCGGTGATGTCAAGCAATCGATATACCGTTTCCGGCAGGCAAAGCCTTCATTGATGCGTTCGCTGATGGATGACCCGGACACGCTGCAGATCACGCTTGAGCATAACTATCGTTCGATGGATACGATCGTCAATTACTGCAACAGGCTCTTTCAGCGCTTGATGAATACAGAAGGATGCCAGGACAGTTATCTGGAACGGGATACCGTTACGGTAGGTACCGAGAGACAGAAAGCCACAGATGGTGTTCCGGTGCGCTTTGTGCTCATCAATGATCAGGAAGACGCGGCTGAGGAAGAATCACCTCAGAAAAAAGAACTGAAGGCCATGTGGATCGCCGGTGAAATGAAGCGCATGGTAGAAGAGGAAGGCAGAAACTGGAAAGACTTCGCCGTGCTGGTCAGAAGCCATCATGACAAGCCTGTTCTGCGCAATGTATTTGACCGTTTCGGCATTCCTTATGATATCGATGCCCGGGAAGGATTCTACAATTCCATTCTCTGTTCGACGATACGCAGTATGCTGGAGTGGATGCTGGACCGCACCAATATGACAGCCGGACTGGCTGTGCTGACATCCTCTTTCTGCGGACTGGATGATGCAGATCTTGCACATCTGAAAACCGGATACAGATCCGTGCTGACAGGTGTCCGGAATGTGTATCCGGAAATTATGGAAGAAATGGATGAGCTGTGGAATGTATCATGCACTTACGGCATCACTGCCCTGCTGACACAGATCGCTCTCAGGCATCATTTCTACGATACGCTTCCGGCAAAAGAAAAAGCCAATTTTGATTACCTCTTTGAAACAGCAGTGATCCTGGAAGAGAACCAGGGAACTGTATATGATCTGCTGGAACGGATGCAGGCAGGAACAGATGAAAAGAGCAGCGATGCTGTTTCAAGAGGCAAAGACGAACAGGTCGTAACAGTCACAACGATCCACCAGTCCAAAGGACTGCAGTATGATACCGTATTCCTCTGGAGTACCGAGCAGGCGAAATTCTCTGACGCATCTTCTATGCTCATGGCTGATGATGATCTGTATCTCAGCATTGATCACTATGATATGCCATGGCGTGTCAAGCGGCCTACTGCTGCGAGGATCGCCTCGGCGCACAAAAACAATCTTGAAGACATCGAAGAATACAGCCGCCTTTTGTATGTCGCACTGACACGTGCGGAAAAACGGCTGATCATCGTCGATGCCGTGAAAAAAGAGCAGGAATACAGAGATGAGATCACGCTTCCCGTACTGGCTGCCAGAAAAGGCATGAGCGGTCTGATCCTGAGTGCCATGAAGGACGTTCCGGGATTGTTCCGGATCGAGCATCTGGAGGCAGAAAATGTATCCCAGCCTCTGCAGAGATCCAGTGAATTTGTTTCCGAGCTTCCTCATTTCAAAGGCGAAACAGGTTATTTCGCACCTGTCATGACGCCCAGCCAGACAGAATTCACTTCCCTGCCTGATCTGGAATTGAGCCGCCGGAAAAACAGCATTGCTTTCGGTACAAGGGTGCACGAAATCATTTCCGCACTTCCGGACAGACCATGGACAGCGGAGGATATTGATCCGACGGGCTTTACACAGGAAGACATCATGCACATTCTTGCCTTCTCCGATTCACAGCTTTACCGAAAAGCCCTGACCATGGACATCTACAAGGAATATCCCTTCTACATTGAAAACAAAGAGATCCGTATGCATGGTGTGATCGACTTTTATGCCGTAAATGAAACAGAAGTACTGCTGGTCGACTTCAAAACAGACCATACAGACATGAATACGCTTGTGTCCAGATACAGTGCACAGCTCAGCGCATACCGCAGAGCTCTACAGCAGATCTATCCCGGACATACTGTCAAAGCATTTATCTGGAGTCTGCAGAATGACACATCTGCAGAAATTCCTGTGATCTGATTTATGAGCAGCACTGGCTGATCTATCTGCGCAGAAACAGTCCGCTTGCTGAGAAAGCGGTACACATTGACGGCATGCCTTATCCGGTACTGTCCATCAAAGACCTGACTGCAGAACCCATCTGCATATCCTCGCCGGATCACAGAAGCGGGCAGCTGATACTTGAGCTGGAAAAGAAAGCAAACATCAAACTGAAAAAGGTCATTGAGAATAATCCCATGAACCGCATGCAGCTGGCTGACCGCAGACTTCAGACAGTATTTATCCGGCTGATCTCTGAATCAGGTTATACTTACGATACATTCAGGATCTGCATACTGAAGGAAGAAGATGATATTCCCGTAAAACAGGTGCTCGCATATCTTCTTAAGATGAAGGATTCCGGAAAAACTTCTGCAGTCGCTGAAGCATTCAAATCCATAACAAATCATTAATGTGCAGACACCCGGTATGAAAACAAAATGCCGGGTTTTTCATATATCCGCTGTCAAAATATTGAAGTGTGGTTATGCAGAGGCATCATTTCAGCCCGTCAATGAAAAGAACACGATATAATTTTTCTGTAACCATTTTTTGCTTCACGCATTGATTCAGATGATTGTTTGGAAAGGAATCACAAGAATGAACAGAACCTATACGTACGACCATTATTACAATTACGACGAGATCACGGAGATCCTGCAGAAATATGCTGCAGATCATCCTGACAGAGCCAGACTGACATCTATCGGAAAAACCACTGAAGGAAGAGAAATGTGGCTGCTTTCCATTACTGACACTGCATGCGGCGACTACGATGAAAAACCGGCTTATATGGCGATCGGCCATGTCCATGCCGGAGAAGTCACAGGCAGTATGTGCGCTATGTTTCTCGCAGATACGCTTCTCAGCAACCTGGAAGATGAAACGGTCTCTGCACTGCTGAAAAACACGACCTTCTATATCATGCCCCGTCCCGTGGCAGACGGCTCAGAATATTATCTGACCCATCCTGATATGATCCGTTCCATCAATGTACCGTATCCGTATGAGACCGAAATGCCCGGCCTTGTCCCTTCGGATCTCGATGGAGACGGTGTCATCAGAAACATGCTGGTCAAAACTCCGTTCGGCAGCTGGAAGAAAGATCCCGAGGACAGCCGGCTGCTTATCAAGCGTCAGGCAGATGATATCGGCGGTGAATACTACAACGTATACAGCGAAGGCCTGATCAACGATTATGACGGTCTGCACATCAGCTCTGCACCGGCAAAATACGGTCTTGATCTGAACCGCAATTATCCGATGAACTGGCATCCGGATCCCAAACAGCCGGGAGGCGGCAAATATCCCGGTCAGGTCATTGAATCCAGAAATCTGATCGAATGGATCAGCACAAGAAAGAATCTCGTAAATACGATCATCTTCCATACATTCGGCGGAATGTATCTGTATCCGCCCGCAGGCGTACCGGCAGCTCAGTCAGATCAGAAGGACCAGGAAATGTTCAAGGCATTCATGAAGATCGCCTCAGAAGAAACCGGTTATCATCAGCTCCGCATCAAGGATGATTACCTCGGTGTAGACTCCAAAGCACCTGCCAACGGATCATTGGATGATTATTTATACTATGGAAACGGCATATTCTGCCATTCTGTTGAAACATGGAATCTCGCTGCGCAGGCAGACATGATCCCGGAATATCCGAAACCGAAAAAGCTGACGCCGGAAGAAGAACTGGAGAACCAGAAGAGACTGCTGAAATGGATCGATGAAAATGATCTGAACAGCTTCTACAAGGACTGGACGGAATTCGAACATCCGCAGCTCGGTACTGTTGAGATCGGCGGTCCGGACAAGAAGTTCCTTCTCCAGAATCCGCCGGTTCAGTACCTGCCCCAGGAAGTGGAAAAGCACACAAGATATATTCTCCGTCACGCAAAGACAATGCCGCATATCGTATTTGCTGAAGCAAAGGCTCAGAAGCTTGCAGAAGGCATGTACAAGGTCGAAGCAGTTGTCGGCAACACAGGTTTCATGCCGACATATGCGACAAGCGAATTCCTGAATCTGAAGCAGGCAAAGGATATTGAAGTCACACTGAGCGGAGCTGAGATCGCTGACGGTAAAGCCGTACAGAAGATCGGACAGCTCGAAGGCTTCAGCTCCGTAAAGACAATGTATTCCTTCTTCGGACCGATCACTGCAGAACAGGCTCCGCTGTGCAAAAAAGTCT
>DMBB01000376.1:6027-9067 GCA_003446295.1 Erysipelotrichaceae bacterium | reverse complement strand
GGGCAGTTGAATGCGGGATGCAGGCCGAAGTTGAACGGCATGTCCCTGTCATTATCATTCGTGATGCTGTAATGGATGTTCAGTGTTTTCCCGCTCAGCGTATATTCGATGCGCAGAGTAAACCTGAAGGGATACTGTGCCAGTGTTTCTTCACTGTCTTTCAGTTCCATGACGATCTTATTTTCACTATGCTCTACACATGTAAAGTCACTGTTTCTTGTAAAACCATGATTGCCCATATGATAGAGCTTGCCATCGATCCATATTTCCTTATTCCAGGTCGATCCGACCATCGGGAACAGTGTCGGGTTTCTGCCGGACCAGAACGCCGGATCACCCTGCCACATGTGTTCAATTCCTGTTGATTTGTCAATAAAACTAGTGATCTCGGATGCATGTTCGCTGACTGCAGCGTATGCGAGATCGTTTTCCATACTGAAAACTGCCATTTATTATGCCTCCTGCGTTATTTCTCTCATTATTATAACATTCTTAATCATCGGACTTCATTGAGTTATTTCCCAATATGATATAATATTGTGCAGGCACGACCTGGATTTTTTGATTATGGCGAAGAAACAGCAGAAGCACAAAAACACCCAGTTCAGAAGCTTTTTGAGGAAAACCTTCATCGTTCTTCTGACCTTGGGCGTCACATTGGCAGCAGCCGGATATCTGGCTCTTTTGATGGTGTTCAAAGGTCCTTCGCCTACCTTCAGCACGCTGATCGTCGGAACGTTCATGGAAACACGGCGCGGCGACAAGATCGTGCACTGGTTCTACTCCGACGATGAGCTGGAAGCGATCCTCAACCAGAACGGCGTTGAGAATTCAACCTCCGTCACCGTCGACAACGATTATGACTTCAATATTCCGGAAGAAGAAAAGAACGATCTGAAGATCATCGATGTATCCGGATCGACATTCAACGGCAAGCTGATGATCGTGCGCGATCCTTCAAGGATCCAGCTCGGCGTCAACGTGCTGATGGATAACTATAAGAACAACGGCTTCCTGGTACAGGATTATGTCACGGCTGCCGGAGCGATCGGCGGCATCAACGCCGGAGGCTTCGATGATCCTAACGGCATGGGCAACGGTTCCATTCCCCAGGGCGTCGTGATCAAGGACGGCGAACTGGTAGCCGGCAGACTGACCGACTGGGGAACGATCATCGGGTTCAACGAAAAAGACCATCTGATCGTCGGCAACATGACAGGCTCGCAGGCACTGGAATGGGGACTGACAGATGCGGTCACATTCGGACCTGTGCTGATCGTTGACGGTGAAGCAGTATCGATCACCGGTACAGGCGGCGGTCTGAATCCCAGAACAGTCATCGGACAGGCTTATGACGGATCGATCCTGCTGCTGGTCATTGACGGCAGACAGACGACGAGTCTGGGTGCCTCCTACGAAGACTGCGTCAAGATCATGCTGCAGTACGGAGCTATGAATGCAGCGAACCTCGACGGCGGTTCATCCTCTGTCATGGTATATGAAAACAAGATCGTGAATCATATTGTATCAATGCGCTCAGACAGGACGGTGCCCACAGCATGGCTCGTGAAGTAAGAACAGGAAAAGGATCGGCCAGGCAGAATGCCGTCAGGTTCTACAAGCATCTGACGACGGTCTGGTTCTCACTGGTCATTATATGCGGTGCCGCACTCGGTTACCTGTGGTTCTGGCTTGAGCGCTACGAGGAACACAGCATCAACGGTGCGATCAGTGCATACTTCAGGCTCGTCGACAATGAAGAATGGGACGAGATCTACAATCAGGACTGCCGGCACTTTACGGAACTGAATTCCAGAGAAACATATATCGAATACCTGAAGTCGATCTATACCGGCAGAAAAACATCTGAGATGAAGTATTCCTTCACGGATACCGACGGTATCTCCGAATACTACAACATCCACTATGACAACTATGTCATGGCAGCGCTGGAACTGCGCAGGACTGATGATTCGGACATATGGCATGTCCGTACGATCGGTTCGACCACCCCGTTTGATTTTGATGTACTGGATGATTCCCTGGTATTCACGATCAACAGCATACCGGTCGAAAGCTCGTACTATCATGTCGAAGGACAGATCCCGGCAGCGTTTGACGGATATGAACTGGCGTACAGGATCCCGGAAGTCACGCGTTATCCGATCAGTTCCCTGGTCGGAACGCCCGATGTCAAGCCGGCCTCGGCAGATACAGCTGTCGTCAGGGATTATACTTCGCAAAGCTATTACATCGGCAGAAAGCCCACATCCGAACAGGGTGATGAGTTTGCCGAGAATATGTATGACACTGCAGTTGCTTACTGCAAATTCGTTACCAGAGACGGCACAAGATACAGCATCACATCACGTCTGTATCCCGGAACGAACTTCTATGATTTCGTCAGCACGTTCGATAACTCCTGGGTCACAGATCATGATTCGATCCAGTTTGAGAATGTCAAAGTATACGATCTGCTTCCCTTCGGGGATACCGCATTCATCGGAACGATCTCATTTGACTATAAGCTGATCGCAGACGATGTCACAGGCACATACAGCCAGGCTTACCAGATGTTCTTCGTCAAGAACGGACAGAATTACTGGAAGCTGCTCAATATGGCGATCATCAGCGACTCCGTTGATGTAGACGTCACAGAATAACACCTGGACAGCAATGCAGGCACCGGAATGATCCGATGCCTGCGTTTTTTATATCGTTGTGATCTGGAACAGATAGAATTTCAGATACGATGTTTCATCCATCGTCCATAATACCGGATGGTCTGCGTTCTGCTGTGATACAGAGATCTGCTTCAGGATAACGCCTGCTTTTGCGGCTGTCTCCTTCAGCATCGTTTCAAACAGTGCAGTTTCCATATATCTGCTGCAGCTGCATGTCGCCAGATATCCGTGGTTCTCTTTCAGCAGATTCATCGCATCCAGGTTGATCTGCTGGTAGCCGTGATATGCATGGTCCACTGTACGCCGTGATTTGGTAAATGCAGGCGGATCCAGAATGATCAGATCAAATGATCCGG
>DMBB01000376.1:0-5889 GCA_003446295.1 Erysipelotrichaceae bacterium | reverse complement strand
AGCGCTGTTTCCGAGACATCAACTGCCGTGACATGCGCTGCATTCCCGTATGCGGCATTCAGGGCAAATCCTCCGGTATGCGTAAAGCAGTCAAGGACACGCTTGCCCCGGGCAGCACGTCTGATCAGCATTCTGTTTGACTTCTGATCCAGGAAATAGCCTGTCTTCTGTCCGTTTTCGATATCCACGTTCAGCTTCAGGCCGTTCTCATTGATCACGGTCTTTGTGCTGTGTCCTTCGCCGATATAAAACCCTTTGTACAGCGGCAGTCCTTCTTTCTGTCTGATCTTCACATCATTGCGCTCATAGACCGCATTGACGGTCTGATGATCCGCTGCCAGCTCTTCCAGCAGGATCCGGTAAAGCATATCCTTGCGCTGTTCCATACCGTATGAGCTGATCTGCGTTACGATTACATCGTTGTAGCGGTCAGCCAGGAATCCGGGCAGCAGGTCCGCTTCACCGAAGATCAGTCTGCAGTTGTCAAGATTATCCGGCTCCGCTGTCTTCCGGAACATATAGGCCTCATGGATACGCGTACGGAAGAGCGCTTCATCGATCGGCTGGGAGCAGTCCCTGCTGAGTATGCGTACCAGGATATGGCTGTTCAGGGAAACAAGACCTGTTCCGAGATATTCTCCGGCTTCCGTCACGATCTCCGCCGGTTCACCGTTCTCAATGCCTTCATCCATCTTTACCAGATTGCTGGCATACATCCATGCCTGACCTCTGCGCTGGTATTCAGCGCCATGATCGGATATCACAATATGCTTCATAAGACTCCTCCCAAAGAAAACCCGGGATCAGTTGCTGTTCCCGGATTCTTCTGTTTCTTCTTCCTGTTCAACGACACGTATGACGCCATAGCCCCAGAACGTCCCGTCATTCGCAAAGACTTCCTCACAGGCTCCTGTGTCAGCTGCCGCATTGATGCAGATCTGATGCCATTCCTCGCCTTCATACAGCAGGTCATACTTCTTGACCGTATCATCCAGCACAGCATTGCACGGCATGCCCGGATCAAGGATATCCGGAACAGAGCATCCCTTTTCCACCGGTTCAGGTGTTGTCTCAGGAACAGCGGTCGGTTCTGCTTCAGGCATATATGACTCAACGACATGGATCGTGACGGTCACCTGCGTTTCATTTCCGGATGTGTCGCTGCAGGAAATGACAAGTGAGTAGTCTCCCGGCTTGTTGTAATTGATATATCCGATAACAGAAACAGGCATCAGACCGTCTACGTCGTCATATCCCGTGACATTTGAAAAATCAACGGGATGTCCGACCGGTGTCGTATACTCGAATACACTGATATTGATATACGGACCGAAATGGTCATCGCTGTTTGTGATCGCTGTGATTTCTTCTCCTGCCAGACTGCATCCGCTCAGCAGACACAGCCCGAGCACCGGTATCAAAAGTTTTTTCATACGGATTCATTATAACGAAATCATCGCAGGAAAGAAAGACGCACCGGACTTTCCTCCCTGCAATGATGTGATGATCATGAACGTGATGCGGCTCTCCTGGAAAGGATATTCCTGATCCTGACAAACAGCCTGCGGAATGAGCGGTATGCGCATGCATAGATGATCGTCGTAATGCATACAACGATGATGCCCATAACGAGGATGCTGATGAGGAGATGCAGTGTTGATGAGGTGATATACGGCATGAACCTGTTCCACACCATATAGCCTGTTCCGCCAAGTGCAAGCGCAATGCCCAGCCTTGAAGCCACCATTGCGTAATAGCGCCAGCTCGGAAGCCTGAATACATTGTCATATACCAGTCTCGGGTTGTACAGGAAGTCCACTGTCCAGCTGGTGATCAGTGTTGCCAGGATCACGCCCAGCAGACCGAACTGCTGTATCAGAAGCACTGACAGAACGACCTTGGAGACTGCCAGCAGATATGCGTTGTTTTTGGCGTTGACATACAATCCGTTTGCGTCGCGCGCAATGATGACAGGCTGACGCATCGTCATATAGAAGATATTCAGCGAGAATGCCAGGCAGATCGGTACCGATACCTCATACTCAGGCTTGTTCAGCCAGATATGGATAAACTGCGGCATGGCGATGAAGATGCATACTGCGACGATCGTCGAGACATATGTCGCAAAGTTGAAGAATTCCGTGAAGACTTCATATTTATCGGCACGTTCATCATTGAACAGGTTTCCGAAGCTGTTCATCGGTGACTGAACCATCGTCTGGGTGATCTTGGATATGTTGTCCGTCAGATAGCTGTAGCTGCCGAATACAGACGTCATGGCATAGCCCATGAAGGCTGTGATGACGATATTGTCGGTCTGGGTCGTCGCAAGCTCGGACAGTCTCTGGACGATCGCGTATTTTGCACGTTTGCCGAAGCTGGGATCTGCTTCTGCCTGATCAGCATCCTTCAGCCAGGGATATGCTTTCATGGCGATCCTTCTGGCTGTTGTGTTGGCGATCAGGATATTGCCGCCTTCGATCAGCAGGATCCAGTAGAACGGCAGCTTCATTCTGATCACAGCCACCATCAGGATCATTCTCAAGATCGAGAATGACTGGATCCAGATACTGATGCGGTACTCCTTCTGATCAGCCATGATCACGAAGTTGGGACCCATCAGGAAATAAGAGATCCCGTACGGTGCCATCAGCAGCACGAACATGCCGACTGTTTTCCAGTAATCCAGCGGAGATTCCGCAAAGAACGGGAAGACAAACGAGATGATGAGACCTGCCGCCAGCACAGCCATTCCGGTCTTCCGGAAGATATTGACAGCCCCGCGGTAGATCTTCAGCACTTCATTCCTGTCATTTTCTGCCAGAGGCTTGAACAGCAGCTGCCTGAATGCCAGGGAGTAAGCCATTTCACAGATATTCAGGAAGGTAATCACCTGTGCCATCGTCAGCTGCAGACCGTTCAGACCGCTTCCGTAGAAGTCGATGAAAAGACGGACTTTGATGACCCCTACAAGGGGCAGTATGACCGCCGCGATCGTGCTGACTATGAAGTTGTAAAATGAATACCGTGTACGCGTAATGGCGCTCCTTTCAGCGGATCACCCTGTTGAACAGCCATGCTGTGGCAGGGCTGTAGCACTGCAGGAAGATCCTGTTCTTCAGATTCAGATTGGATATATATTTGTTGTGCTTCCAGCCGGGATAGTTCTCATTCATCACCTGGCTGGTCTTTTCATACAGTTCTTTTGTGTAAGGGGAACGGATAAACCGGAACATCCCGTACAGACGCAGATGTTCAACATGGAGGTACTCCAGTTCGTCCCTGTATGTTTTGTCCAGGCCTGCCTGAACAAAGTTGTTTCTGACCAGCTCCATGATCCCGAAGATCTCTTTGACCCTTGGACTGGAATTGCTGGACATAATGCTGCCTTCACGCTGACGATAATGGATCAGGCACTCATTCAGATAACCGATCTTCTTCGCTTGGGCAAAGATCATGGTCGTCACAGGTATATCTTCATACCATGTATTGAGCGGGTATCTCAATTCCTTCTCCAGGAACCAGGATGCCCTGTAGATCTTGTTCCAGGCAAACATCGGCGACAGCATCGCACGTTTCTGCATGGTATCCGCCTGCCAGTCTGTCAGACCTTTCATGACAAAGCGTTTTGCCGGATCACTGTACCAGTATTCGATGTCTGTGACAGCCACGTCACAGCCTTCATCCATCAGCCTGACAAGCTTTTCATACAATGACGGCTCCACAAAGTCATCGCTGTCCAGAAATGCGATATACTCGCCCCTGACAAACTGCAGACCGTAGTTGCGCGCATCCGACAGGCCGCCGTTTTTCTTATGGACAAGGCGGAAATGATCCGGATCTGCTTCCGCATAAACGGATGCGATCTCTGCCGTATTGTCCGTTGCCCCGTCATCCACCATGATGACTTCCATATCACGCAGTGTCTGGGCACGCAGAGAATCCAGGCATTCGCCGACATAATCCTTTACGTTGTACATCGGCACGATCACCGACAGTTTTACTTCGTTTTTCATATGCACCTCATTATAGCATGAACTGCATCATGAATTCGGGCGCTCACTGAACTCCTTCATCAGCTTCTTTTTGATCTGAACAAAGCCCATGTGCATCGTTGCAGAGCCCATCATCATCTCATCCCTGACCTTTTCGATTGCTCCGTTCTTGGAGTATTTTCTGTACAGCGGCGCGATCTTTCTGCCATGCGGCACCAGCAGCTTCAGGAATGTTTCCAGATAATCCAGTGTCTGTTCATACTGCTCCGCATCACAGTTCATTCTTCTTGTCTGATACAGCATGAACTTGAAGCTTTCAAACATACGGTACCAGTACATGTCAGGTACGTCCTTCAGGCGTTCTGCCTGTACAACGATGGACTTGAAGACCAGGATCTGGCCGTTCATTGCCTTGAAGGATACGTCCGTCATCGTATTGCCTGTTCTGTTGACCAGATAGTTTGCCAGCGGTTCATCAGTATAGATGACTTTATCGCTGTTCAAGAGACTGATATAAAACAGCAGGTTATCCGTATAGCCGACCTTTTCCGGGAAGCTGATCCCTTCTGCAAGCGTCTTTTTGTAAAGCTTGGCATGCGGACTGGGGTCAATAAAGAACAGATCGTTGAAATCATCGGAAGCACGGTTATATACAGTGTTCTTCTTCAGCGTTGCAAACCCTGTGTTATAGGAAGGATCATACTCCGTGGAAGGATCATTCTCATGGAAGATCGTCTTGGCTCCGACGGTAATATCGGCACCGGATACGCGTGCCATATTCAGCAGGATCTCCACAGCATTGGGCTGCAGCGTATCATCGGGGTCGCAGATCATGAAATACGGTGTTGTGCATGTTTTGATCGCAAGCTCAAGCACCGAGCCGTATCCGCCGTTTTCCTTATGGATCCCGGTGATCAGCCCGGGATAGGCTGCCGTATACTCATCAATGATCTTGCCGCATCCGTCCGGTGATCCGTCATCAACTGCCATGACGACGAACTCATCCGAAGTCTGTGCCCTCAGTGATTCAAAGCAGGTACGCAGATACTTTTCAACTTTATAGATCGGTACGATCACAGTAACCTGTTTCATATTACACCTCTTTCGCCAGCTTCCTTCTCCGGTAAGCCAGGTACAATCTGAGAATCTTCTCATTCGCGTAGATCCAGTCATTCTTTTCACGCAGTATCGGATACCTGCATTTCGGGAATTCCGGCCAGTTGTTTTTGATATACCAGAAACATACCTGAACAAACTTTTCCGTCATCTTTTTATCATTGACGTTCCTTGTCTTTTTCAGGCATTCAAGAATGTTCCTGGCGCCAAGACATTTCAGTTCTTCATAATATGTCTCATAAATACCTAGATTTTTATAATCATCCAATGTCAGTTTCACCATGTCAAGTACATGATAGACCGAGAAATTGAACTGATGCGTGATATTGCCCGGTCTGTCCTGCAGATAATCATAGAGCGGCTCATTGATGAATGCCACTTTATCACATCTTGCAAGCAGCCTGTATGTCGTTCCAAGGTCCTCGTAATAGCATCCCCATGGATAGATGATGTCATTGTCTTTGAACAGCGACAGCTTATACATCTTATTCCATGCACAGTTCTGGATACTGACGATCAGCTCCGGGTTTGTCCGGATGGAATATACCCCGGAGGCATCGTATGTATTGGCGATGATCTCTTTTTTTCCTGTTGCCAGGAAATACTGGTAGATATCAAAGATGACCATATCCGCCCCGGTCTCTTCCAGCTTCTGCCGGCACTTTTCCAGCAGCTGCGGTTCAACAAAGTCATCGCTGTCGATGAACTGGATATATTTTCCGGAAGCGATCGCCATGCCTGCGTTGCGTGCATCGGACAGACCTCCGTTTGGTTTATC
>DMBB01000386.1 GCA_003446295.1 Erysipelotrichaceae bacterium | reverse complement strand
TGAATGGTGGGCCTGAATGGACTTGAACCAACGACCTCACCCTTATCAGGGGTGCGCTCTAACCACCTGAGCTACAGGCCCGTGTCACTGAATGCTTATTTATAATACCAAAGTCATTACCCTCCGTCAACACTTTTTTAAAAAATTTTTTCAAATTATTTTTTTGGATATTTTTGTTAAAAAATGCTGCAAAAAAAGCCCGTTGTATGCATATCCGGCATCCTGCGGGCTCTTTGGTGATCAATCACTGTTCATACTTTTTCTGAATTTTTTTAATCAGATATTGTATTAATACATTTCAATATTTACGATCTTGCCGATCTGTTTCAGGTCTTCCGCCATCTCTTCAATGAGTGCTATCTTTCTGTTCAATGACAGCGGAGAATAAGCAATCGCATTATGGGCCGGATTATCACTCAGGCCGACCATGAATGTGATCCAGTTCGATTCCAGGAATGCTCTGACAAGACAGGATGCTCCATCCTGCTCTTTCGAGATCAGGAGTTCCTCCAGGTATCCGGCGTCTTTTGCCGCTTTGTTCAGATATCTGGAAACCTTCTGAAGTGTCAGGACACCTTCCGTCACCAGATCAATGCCGTCGATATATCCCATAGGAGGCACATCAGCAGTCATGTTCAGAATATCAATGCTGCCTGTAGTGATCTCCCTGCCTGTGACTTTGGAAACGATCGTGCTGGTCGTTCCTCCGCAGCAGACCTTCATGCCGGATGCGCTGAGCAGCCGTCTGACTACCTTTTCATCATCCGCAGGATCAGCCGGCGGTCCGACCATGACCCTTGTTTCTTTTGCCGGTACGACTTTCAGGCAGGCAACCGTCGAATCATCTCCCGGTTCTCCGCCATACAGGTAATTGACATTGGCAAGCAGGATCCTGCTGATCTCTCTGGCGCTGTCTTCCGGTGACGTGGATTCAAGCAGGAATTTTTCAACTTCATCCTGTCCCCATCCGAAATTCAGCACCATGCCGACGCCGGCATGCAGAATACCGTCGGAGAATGTAATGAATCTGTCGCCGGGAACCGTATTCATCCATGAAACATAGATCTTTCTGTTGTTCATCTCGAACACTTCCTGTGCGGGATGGAACAGCTGCTGATCCCTGATAATGACAACGGACGGATTGTCAAACTGTGCGATATACGTGCTGCCGTCATAGAAGATCTGAATGATCGTGAACGTGGAATATGCAACTCCGCGCTCAGAGCAGACAGGAAGCGTCGCAGTGATCGTTTCAACAGCATCTTCCAGCGTCATTCCGGAAAAGATCATTTCACTGATGATCGTACTTGTCAGTGTTGAAAGAATATTCGCTTTCACGCCTGAGCCGAGACCATCTGCCAGCACCATTACCAGGCACTGGTCATTCCGCTTGATCTGCACCCTGTCTCCGCACAGTTCTTCCCCATGCTTGTTCAGAGAGCGCCAGAAAGCATCAATGTAGATCATCTCGTTCGTCATCGTTCATAGCTTCCTTCAGTTTTGTCAGAGCCACTTTTGTTCTGGCTGTTGTTTCACCCAGCAGACTTGCAATCTCCTGGACGGTACGCATCTGTTCATCGATGACTGAAGATGTTACTTTCATCGTGCGTTCGCGCATATCTCTCATCTGACGTTCTTTGTAGTCTTCGACCGTACGGTCCATCAGGATCAGAACGATGTATTTCTGACCGCGCACCTTAACGATCGCATGGTCCAGCAGTTTCTGATAGTTTTCATACCAGGCACGGACATATGCAGTTTTTCTTCCCATTGAGCGGCATGTCTTTTCCAGTCCTTCATCCGGCAGGACAGCCTGCAGAGGCAGTCCGGTCGGATTGACCATGGACAGGTCAAGCATATTTCTCGCGCTGGGATTCATTTCACGGACCGTCAGATCTTCATCAAGGACGATGATTCCGTTCGGTGTATTCTCAATTACGACATTCGAAAGTGACTGTGCACGTTCCAGAGCTTCCGGCAGACAGATCTTCGGGTCCGCCTTGCCATCCAGAACAGCGATCGCCTTCAGACGGCACGTTTCATATCCGCAGGCACCGCAGTCATGGATCTTGTCAGGGCTCGTCTTTCCGAGCTTGATCATTTCTTTTTCGATCTCTTCTTCCGTGTGATGTGCACGGTAGATATTCTCGCCCTTCCATCCGGCTTCCAGATCGACCGGCAGTTCACCGCCCTGGATCTTTCTGCCCATATGTACGTGCTCGCGTATGACTGACTGTCCAAGCCATTCGTTATGCTTGAAATGAGCCAGCAGAGGGCCTCCGATACAGGAACCTGTACATGCACTCATTTCAAAGAAATAGCCCTTCAGCGTGCCTTCTCTCATCGCATCAAGGACTTCCTTGATACGGCTGACACCTTCAACATTGACAAACTTATAGTTTTCTTTTCTGGGAAGTGTGCTGATGATACCGCCGGGTGTCGGATACAGACGTGCGATCGAGCCTTCGAAATCAGCCCAGTCATCCGTTTCTTCCTCTGTCAGGCTGTCCTTTACCCAGTTCACCAGTTCTTCCATGGAAATGCATGCGTCAACAGCGCCGGCAAATCTCGGATCCCTGATTTCCTTGAACTTGGCAATGCATGGTGAAAGGAATACGACCTTTGCGTCCGGATGCCTTTCTTTGATGTATCTGCCATGTGCGATCAAAGGTGAGACGACCGGAGCCATCATGTCTGTCAGATCTCCGTATTCTTTTTCGATCAGGAAATCGACTGCCGGACATGCCGT
>DMBB01000012.1 GCA_003446295.1 Erysipelotrichaceae bacterium | reverse complement strand
TATGCCGCATCAACTTCTCCCATGGCGCCGAATGCCTTGAGGAATGTGAAGTCAGGCATTGCGAAGAGGCCGTGAATATTCTTCAGCGGTTCAAAGTTTGTGATGACCATTGCTGTGTTGCCTGTTGACTGACCGATCAGCGTCAGGACAGCAGCAGCTGCATAGCCGGCCAGGATACCGATGATGAACGGGATCAGCTTGGCGTTCTTTTTGCCGTATGTACTTGCAATCATTGTAGCGAACAGAGCGATCAGTCCGCACAGGACAGCCCACTGTGTAGCTTCACCTGTAGCGCTGGATGTCTGCAGGTCGCCGACTGCGTTTCCTGCAAGCGACAGACCGATGATCGCGACTGTCGGGCCGATGACGACCGGCGGCATCAGTTTGTTGACCCAGTCAACACCGACGCTCTTGATCACAACGGACAGGACCACATATACCAGGCCTGCGCAGAGCGCGCCGAAGAGCAGTCCGACGTAGCCTGCCTGAGCACTGACTGCTCCGGCAAAGGCCGCATTCATTGATCCGATGAATGCAAAAGAAGAGCCCAGAAATACAGGGCTTTTGCGGTTTGTAAAGAATACGTAGATGAATGTGCCCATGCCTGCACCGAAGATCGCAGCAGCAGTGCTCATCCCATGACCGATGATCATAGGAACAGCGATCGTCGCTGCCATGATTGCCAGAACCTGCTGAAAAGCAAAAACAACAAGCTGACCGGGTGCTGGTTTATCATTAACGTTGTAAATGAGCTTCATATAATTTTGCCCCCTTTTAGCCGCTATCATACATTCTCAGCACTTTTATGTAAAGCACAAATTGATTAGGAAACAGGCAAAAAAGACTGAAAGCGCTTTAGCAGAAATGAAAAATATTTTCGAGAATTATGCTGGAAGAAATGGCCGAATGTGGAATAATACTATGGTAAGAAAAGGAGCGGCTATGGAAGAATTACTTATCCTGCTTGAAATGATCGGCACTGCGGCATTCGCGGTATCAGGCGCTTTAACAGCGTTAAGGCATAAGACGGACCTTCTGGGCGTCATTATGCTCGGCATCCTGACCGCGACAGGAGGGGGCGTCATCAGAGACCTGCTGCTTGGAAACGTCCCGCCCTCAGCCTTTACCGATTCGAAATATGTATTCGCCTCTGCACTGACATCGGCAGTTATTTTTATCATTGCGAAGATCAATACGGATCATCATACAGCATTTGACTCCGGCAGACACAGGACCCAGCTGTTCATCATGGACACAGTCGGTCTGTCGGTATTTACCGCGGCAGGAGTGCTCATTGCCTGGGAGATGTTTCCGGACAACGGATATCTCTGTGTGTTTTCCGGCGTGGTGTCCGGAGTCGGCGGCGGACTGATCCGCGATATCGTCGTCAATGAACTGCCTTATATTTTCTCAAGGCATATCTATGCTGTGGCATCCATGGCAGGAGGGATTACAGAGATCCTGCTGCTGGATCATATCTCACAGAAAGCCGCTGCCATTGCGGCAGCCGCGGTCATTATACTGATCCGGATCGCTTCCGCAAGATACCACCTGAACCTGCCGAAGATCGAAGCGTTCGAAGAGAGGGACAGTCATGACTGATGATCCGATGATGATCCTGTTTGCTTTATGGATCGTATTCTGGAATCTGCTGGCGTTCCTGATGTTCTGGCTGGACAAACAGTACGCCAAAAAAGATCTGTGGAGGATCCCGGAAAAAACACTGATCATCAGTGCGCTGCTGGGCGGCAGTATCGGCGCGCTGTTCGGGATGAACCGCTTCCGTCATAAAACAAAGCATAGGAAATTCACGTTCGGGATACCGGCGATCCTTGTTCTGCAGACGGTTCTGCTCGCGGTTTATATAATCACATAAAATCACATAATATACTCATAATTCTGCGATGGGGAAAGGGTATAAATAAATCAGAAAGAGACAGAACGGCAAAAGAGAATCCCCCCTTTCTGATTTGCCAGTGAAAAATACATCCCCCCGAAATCGAAAAAGCTCCTGAGAATGGAGCTTTTTCATTTATTTTGCACATGCCCCGTCGTATACTGCAGAAAAAGAGGTTTGAAATATGTACGATATCATTGAACAGCACAGAATACAGGATCAGATCCTCTCGGAACGTCTGAATACCGTTCTTCCTCAGGTCATGCGTGAAACCGAAACGGAATGCTGGGTGATCGCATCCAGGGAGTACAACGAAGACCCGATGTTTCAGCATATCGTTCCATCCATGTATCCCCATGCAAGGAGAATGACGATCCTGGTGTTTGCCATGAAGGATGACAAGCTCGAACGGATCAGCGTCAGCTTCCCGGATCAGTATCTTGACCGTTATTACCGGCATGACTTCGACAGAAAAACAGAAACGCA
Organism: Erysipelotrichaceae bacterium; assembly: GCA_003446295.1. The sequence continues at coordinate 870 of DMBB01000012.1, read as the reverse complement.
GCTGCAGGCACTGGAACGCGTGCTGCGAGAGATCGATCCCCAAACGATCACGCTGAATATCTCGGACAGCTACGCCTATACAGACGGGCTTTCCGCAGGACTGTACAGGCTGTTCATGAAGGAACTGCCGCAGGATCTGACGTCACGCTTTACGAGCAATGATCAGGCAGGCATCCGCCTCATGGAAACAAGAACTGAAACAGAACTGAAATACTATCCGGAAGTCATGGCTCTGGCACTGGAGATCATTTCCGATGCTTTCTCGCCGAAAGTCATTCATCCCGGCGTGACGACATGCCGTGATGTCATGGACTTCATGATCCGCAGGGTCAACGAGCTGGGCATCACGACATGGTTCAACCCGGATATCGACCTGCAGAATGACACAGGAATGCATGGGGAAGAGACAGTCATACAGAAGGGTGATCTTGTGCATTGTGACTTCGGTATTGAATACATGAATATGCGTACCGATACGCAGCGCCTGTGCTATATCAGAAAAGACGGTGAGAGTGAAGCGCCGGAAGAGCTCAGAAATGCACTGAAACGCAACAACCGTTTCCAGGATATCGTCCGTGAACAGATGAAGACCGGCAGGACCGGCAATGAAGTATTCCTGGCTTCCATAGCACAGGGAAAAGCAGAAGGCATCCGTCCGGTCCTCTATACGCATCCGCTCGGACTGTTCGGACATGCATGCGGCCCGACGATCGGTCTGTGGACTGATCAGAACCCGATCTATCCTGCCGGTGAGAATGTTGTTCATGAACATACAAGCTATGCGCTGGAGCTGAGCATTATCGAATATCTGGAAATGTACGGAAGGGATACGTATATCTTTACCGAGGAGTCCGTTGTGCTTGTGAACGA
>DMBB01000352.1:385-5477 GCA_003446295.1 Erysipelotrichaceae bacterium | reverse complement strand
TCGTAACACCTCTCAGTCCTCCGTCAAAAGAGTAGAAGCGCTTCATTCTGGATCCGTATGTTTTGCAGATCTGACGTGAACCCTTCAGGTTGCCGAGACCTTCTTCACCTGAATTGGCCACAAAGATCACGCCAAGATCCTTTGTCTTCATAGGATGGTTCAGAAGATATTTGACCACCATCAGCATTGTTACAAGGTTCGCGGTATCGTCACCGACACCCGGACAGCAGAGTTTGTCTCCGTCCACATGGAGGGGCAGCGGTGTTGTATCGGGGAATACGACATCCGTATGAGCCATGAATACAACAAGCGGTTTTTCTCCGTCATCGTCATAAGGGAAAACAACATTCAGTGCTTCGTCTGTATAAACGCCTTTTGCGCCCCAGCCTTCAAGCAGGTCCGTCAGGAAGGCAGCTCTTTTTTCTTCATGATTGGAAGGTGAGGGGATCTGTGCAAGCGTGACAAGCAGGTCATATGTTTCCTGACTGTGTTCTGAAATATAGTTTCTGATTTCCTGCGATAACATAACGTACGGTCCTTTCTAAACTATACCGAAATCATAGCACGATGCTGAAAACAAGCGCCAGTTAAGTAATAATTTGCATTATCTGAAACGCAATGCTACAATTATTTTTACCATGAAAACAGCTAAAGCGATACAGGCTGCTGCACTGGCGGCAGTCATGCTGATGAGTTCCGGTTTCAAAAGTGATGAATTCTCACTGACCGCATTAAAGGATTACCAGAGAGAGTTCAAATCCACATCGATCGGAGCCTGCAACACATCAAGCACGAAAACATATGAAGACTACCGCATGATCACTGCGCCGGATTCCAGACAGTACTGGCATATCCGCAACCACATGACTGTGGATGAAGAGACCGGATTCCTCTATGATGAGGACGGCTTCATCGGTGTTGCGCTGGGCTATCTGTTCGGAGAGATCGGTACGCGTTATTACATCGTGCTCGATACCGGTATTATTATCCCGGTCGTCAAGATCGATGCCAAAGCATCAGTCGACGCAAGTGACGGATGCAGCGCTAACCTGAATGCCAGTGTCATTGAGTTTGTCATTGACTCCGACAGGGCGGCTGAATACTTCGGCGCAAACAACGGATATGCGTCATACGGAAACTTCAACAACTACGAGTATCTGAACGGAAACATCGTGGACTTCGAACTTGTTCTTGATGAAAAGATCGAAGACGGCATCATCTATGAGCATACGCTGGAAGATGAGACTGTGACCGAAGAGGTATCCGACGAAGTTCGTATCGTAAGAGGCGGTTATTGATCAGCCACACAGCATCGCGTGAAAACGCGGTGTTTTTTTGCTGTTGAAAAAAGATACGGATAAAGCAGCAGAGAGCTTCCTGAACGTTCATCCAGAGCCCGGCAGGCAAATGAAAAATGTTTATACGAACGAAAAACGTCAAGATTGCATCATTACAGTTTTTAGACGGATAATGATATATGAGTGCGTATGGTGTCATGAACAAAGAACACTATACTGAGATTGTAAGGGAAAAGAAGATGAACAGGAAAAGCCTTCTGAAGCTGGTGAAAACACTGAACTCAGAAAAGAGGAACTATTCATCTGCCGAGTGTGCGGAGATCCTGGATATGGGAGTCTCAACATTCAAAAGCAGGATGAAAGAGATCAACAGTGAGCTCAGACGCAACGGTGCCTTGATCGAAAGCAAGTCCGGAAAAGGAAACGGCTATACGCTAAGAATCTTTGACAGGAAAACGTTTGACCGCTACCTCAAGGAGATCCTTCCGGAACAGGCAAAAAAGGAAAGGCCTGATTTTACCAGCCGGGAGAAAAGGATCAGATACCTGACCATCCGTTTCCTGGAAAAAGACTGTTTTCATAAAAGTGATGATCTTGCCGAATCTCTCGGACTGTCGAGAACACAGCTCTCCAATGATCTTGCAATGGTCAGACAAGAACTGGGCAGTTACGGGATCGAACTGAAAAGTGTTCCCGGCAGCGGACTGCATGCGGTCGGAGAAGAAGGAAGGATCCGTGCCTGTCTGGCTAACGCGCTTATGAAAAACGAAAGAAGCCATCTGCCCGTGGAGGACGATCAAAATCTCTACCCGCAGTCAGTGCTGTACAGGATCCATTACATCCTGAGAGATTTCTTTAAGGAAACACATTATCAGCTGACCGCGGAAAACATTGACAGTCTGGGAATCAGTCTGGTCGTACAGTATTACCGCATCAAAGAAGGATGCCGCATCGTTTACGGCGAAGAAACGATCAGGGAGATCAAAGCATTGCCTGACCATGCATTTGCAGGCAGACTGGCGGAAAGGATCAGTAAGGAACTGCGGATCAGCTTTGATGAATCGGAGATCTGCTACATGACGATCTATCTGAATACCCGTTCCTTCTCTTTACTGGAAGTGAACAGTCCGGAAGCGGACGATCTCGTCAGTGAAATGCTGGACAGGCTTGTCCGAATCAGGGCAATTGATCTGCGGGATGATGATCATTACCAGCAGATGCTGAGACTTCATACAGCGGAACTTCTGAAAAGGATACGTTTCGGCACAAAAATGTCACACCCTCTGGTCACTGATGTTTCCATAAAACTTCTGGAGGCATATGACACAGCAGCTGTATTCGCATCTGTCATTTATGAGCGCTATGGTTATCTTCTTTCTGAAGAGGAAACAGGATATTATGCGCTGCATACAGAGATCGCGCTTGACCGCAGACGCGTCAACCAGAAGAACATTCTGCTGATCAACGCGGATACGCGATCCAATACAGAGCTGCTTCGCTACAGCTTCGAAAAAAAGTTTCACGACCAGGTACGCAGGCTTGATATCTGTGATGTCATTGATCTGAAAAAACGAAACCTGGGTGAATATGACGCGGTCTTCTCTACGGTGGATATGCCGGTCAGTCCGGCAGGCGTCCGGATGCCGGTATACCGGATCAGTGCCCTGATCTCGGGAAAAGAGAAAGACCTCGTAAGAAAAGTACTGTCCTCAGAAGCGATCATGGACAGTCAGGGAATCGATTTCCGGCCGGAATTGTTCTTTGACGACATAGACGCTTCGGATCGCGGAAAAGTGATCCATGAGATGTGCGGCCGTATTGCTGCAGTCGAATCTGTTCCGGAAGGATTCGAAGACAGCCTGGTGGTCCGTGAACAGTATGGAAGGACGGTCTTCCCTGCAGGGGCGGTCTTCTTAAGATCACTTGAAAGAACAGGTGAAAAAACGATCCTGTCTGCCGCCGTCTTTTCCCATCCTGTCGATTGGAACGGGGAAAAGATCCAGATGGTGCTGATCGGCAGCTTCAGCCGGACAGATACAAAAAGCTGTTCCGGACTGCTCAAGGCACTCTCAATATTCCTCAATGACCGGAAACTGGTAAGCGGAGCGATATCTGCCTGCAGTTATGGATCACTTACAGAAATCCTGAACAACTGCTCATACTGAGCATCTAATCCAATAACAAATAAACAGAAAGTCAAATGATGTTTTTAACGCACCCAAAACAGGGGGTAAGAAAGGGTAAACATGAAAAGTATTCTCGATAGACTTGAAACAAGTCTCACAGCATTTTCCGCAAAAATGTCACAGAGCAAGATCCTGAGCGTTATCATGGGCGGCTTTATGGGAATGATGCCGCTGGTCATGGTAGGTTCTGTCGCTACACTGCTCAACAGTGCTATCACATTCCAGCCGTATCAGAACTTCCTTGCGTCCACAGGTTTCGGCTCAGCTCTAACTGCTATTTATAACTTCACGATCGGTCTGATCGCAATCTGGATCGCTTTCGGTATCGGCAGCGCATATTCAAATACATACGACAACAGAAAGAATGCGATCTCGGTAGGCCTTGTCTCCATCGCAGCACTCCTTGTCATCACACCGTATGATCTGGAAGCATCATCCATTCCGATGAGCTGGCTTGGTTCTTCCGGTATGTTCGGCGCGATCATCATCGGTCTTCTGACAGGCTGGATCTTCAGACTTTGCAAAGAAAAGCATGTAGAGATCAAGCTTCCCGAGCAGGTACCGCCTGTAGTAGCACAGCAGTTCTCCGCGATCCTTCCGTCTATATTTGCACTGTGTGCAGCAGGTGTTCTGAAACTTATCTTCGGATTCACACCGTTCGGCAATATGCACCAGGCAGTCTATACGATCCTGCAGATGCCGTTAAGAGCAGCAGGCGCTAATATCTTCGGTCTGTTCTTCTTAAGCACTGTTCTTTCTATGCTGTGGTTCTTCGGTATCCATGGCGGTATGACAGTCTATCCGATCATCATGATGCTGTTCATGCCTCTGCAGATGGAAAACCTCGCAGCTTACCAGGCAGGTCTGGCACGTCCGAATCTTGTCTGCGGCACATCCATCATGGTAGGTACAGGTTCCCTGACGATCCTTGCGGCGATCTTCCTTGTTGCAAGATCCAAAGCGCTGCGTTCCATTGCCAAGATGGCAGTTATTCCTTCTTTCTTCGGCGTCGATGAACCTGCATACTTCGGTATCCCGGTCATCCTTAACCCGATCTTCTTCATTCCGTATGTTCTGCTTGCAAATATACTGACAGTATTTGGAACATATCTGCTTCAGATCATCGGCCTTCTTCCTGCTGCCACAGGCGCAAGCCTTGGATTCAACCTTCCGTTCTTCCTGGTCAACTTCTTCCAGTTCGGCTGGGCAGGCGTGATCTGGGGATTCGTCGTATTCGCGCTGACAGTTATGATCTACATCCCGTTTGTCCGTACACTGGACAAGCAGATGCTTGCACAGGAAACAGAAACAGAAAACAAATAAGAAAACGATAGTGTCTAAAGTTTATGAAAACTCCGGAGAATAAGGGAGTACAGAGTATCGTATCAGCGATAAAACATCAGGACATTGTCACTATATCGTTGTTCTTTGAAAATTCAGAACGAAAAAGGATCTTCCGGATACCAAAGAAGGCATGATGAAAACAAGTCTGAGACTGATTGAATTGTCTGTCAGGCTGCCTGCTGCGGATGATACTTACCGGACAGTTCGATCAGCCTGAGCCATTTATCCTGCATAAGAGGAATCTCAGAGAGTTCAGGAATCTCA
>DMBB01000352.1:0-259 GCA_003446295.1 Erysipelotrichaceae bacterium | reverse complement strand
AGTTTGCCTGTTCCAGGGAACCATAACCATTGGTCGGATAGTAGTTCTCCTTGAACGTCCTGTTAAGACGTTCTTCAGTCTGTTTCTGAGGTCTGTATCGTGCAGATATTTCATCTCTGTTCTTCACACCGATGACCTGGTGAAGATCAAAACTGAAGCCGTTCATCTCAAAGAAGAGCTGTGCAGCGTTATAGATGGGATTGGCATCGGTGATGAAAGTCAGATCGTCGGGATAAGGAGAAAACTTGCGGATGACGTT
>DMBB01000002.1 GCA_003446295.1 Erysipelotrichaceae bacterium | reverse complement strand
TCTCCGCTGGCGATGAGCGTCCGCAATCTGTTTTCCATCAACGACATCACCAACGGCGGAGTCGTCCCGGCATACTTCGTACTGATTCTGTTATGGGGCGTGATCGGCGCACTCGGTGTATGGAAACACTTTGTCAGAAGAAAGAGTGAACGGGCAGAGCAGCTTTCCGATGATCCGCTGGCCTATCCGCTGATCATCAACTTCTACGCACTGTTCATCCTGATCGCAATCGCATGTGCTGCGGTCAGTGAACGCTCCTTCGAGCTGATTTCCATATACCTTTCCCTGCTGTTCATCTATGTGGTGGCGCAGTTCGTATACCGCCGAAAGATCAGAGTCAGTGTAAAGACACTGGTCACCTTCGGTGCCATGAGCTTAGCCGCATTGATCTTCGCGCTGGCCGCATTCAATACCCAGGGATTCGGACTTGCGCAGCGCTATACCATTGATGACAACACGCATCTGCACATTTCATACAATGCGATGGTATACCGTGACGATCTGTCCATGCTGGTCGCCAGAAACTATCCCACCGACGGTGATATCGTATGGATCAACATGGACCTCTTCATTCCCGTCAAAGATTACGAAGCGGATGAACCGCTGAACAGCGTATTGGAAAAAACCCGTCAGAACGGCATTGCTTACTTCTACTCGGATGAGCGCGGCGCTGATATCAATTGCGTCATTGATTTCAATAACTGCGATCATAACAGACAAAAATACTCAAACGATTATTATTACGCTCTCAATGAAGCCATCAGTCTTGAAGACCTGAAGGTCATCGACAGTTCACCGTTCTCGCAGATTACACTGCAGACGTATGAAGATGACCGCACATGGACACTGAAACAGTGGCTTGAAAGGAATGGAAATTAACATGAAACTGCATCTGAACAAGGAAACAAGAACAGTCACTTCAAACGGAAAATCCTCCCGTCTCACGCCGATCGAATATGATATCCTCTCCTATCTGATGAAACATGAGGACGAGGTGAAATCACCGGAAGAGATTTACCAGAATGTCTGGAAGGATGATCCCTTCGACTGCCATCTGGTGATCTCAGTCCATATGCGCCATATCCGTGAGAAGATTGAAATCAATCCCTCCAGGCCGCAGTTGATCCGTGTCTTAAGAGGAAAAGGATACCGCTTCCGCGAATCCGAGTGAATATAACGAACAAAGCTGTAACAGCGAAATTGTTACAGCTTTGCTTTTTTATCTTCGTTTCAGGTCTGTCAGCACCCAGTCTTTTTTCTTCAGTTCATACTTCCTGCCGCAGTATGGACAGCACTTCTGATGTACCGCATCGAAGCTTCCGCCGCAACCTTCACAAGAAGCCCTCAGGAGTGTGAATGCAGGATTATAATCTGCAGAGATTTCCTTTTCAGCAATAAAACGGAACTGTTCGTCTATTTCTTTAAACGATCTGCCGGCATATGTATCTGTCATGAAAGCTGTGCCTTCCACCCGCAGCATTTCACCGTTCTTTTCGCATCTGCGGATATACAGTGCTCCTCTATACTGCATGTCAAGCACAGTATCGAGAAACGAGAGATCTCCGTCGCCTTCCCATACAGCAAGGAAATCTCTGTCATTCTCAAAGGCAGCTGATCGCAGCAGTGACAGAATTCTGCCTTCAAATGCCTCATAGGAGAAGAACGGATCGTATACCTGCATGAACTCCGTCATCTTCTTCCTGCTGTTCAGTCCTTTCAGCATTGAGGATGATCTTCCTGCCGCAAAAAACACTTTCCCAAGCAGAATCAGGCTGCGGATCATATACCAGCAGAAAGCAAACACACCGCCGTACAGCGTTCCCATAAACAAAGCGGCGGGAATCCTGTACAGCAGAGGCAGTTCGTTCCAGGCAATGAAACATATGACTGCAACTGCCAAACCGCAGAGCACTCCCGAAATCATCAGTTCCTTCTTGATGTTTTCCATCAATGTTCCGCGCTCAACAATGGACGGGACAGTGTAATAAGATACTGCGCATGGATACACTTCTTCCATTTCAAAATGCGTTCCGCAGTAAGGACATCCGTCACGTGCTTCCTCCGCAGTCATCGTATGTCCGCAGTTCGGACATGTGCATGTATCTCTGGAAGCATCCTCTCTGTCCAGAACGGAAACATACAGATTGACTGGCCGGCTGTATTTCCTGAGAACTTTATCACCCCGCCGGTATGTCAGATTCTGCCGTGCTTCACGGTAAATGATCTTTGAAGTATATCCGTTACCTTTGCGGGGCAGGCTCCCTCTGATCTCGTCTTTTACATGAATATACTCTTCTTCCTTGAGAATATTCTGCTCTTTCAGCCGTGCTTCCTGCAGATCCAGCATGTATCTCAGATCAATGGAAGCTGATACCGGCTCCCTGCCGGTCAGAGACCATTCATGCAGCTCATCTGTGAATTGTTCCAGTATGTCCATATATACCTTCCAGTTTCGTCAGAAATGCACAGAGACAGATATCTGTTTTCTTTTCTTCAGCAGTTCTGCCGTGATACTTCACAATTGCGGCAGACAGAATATCCGGATACAAATAATTCTACTACAAATTCCACTATGGGAATTGATCCGGGTTAATTTTGCTGTTGAAAAGAAGGCACTCTTTCGAATGCCTTCTCGTTCAGACTTATTTCACTGACTTTGCATAAGACCCCGGCTTGACTGGCGGAGCCTTTCATTTTGAAATACAACCTTTTTACAGATTGATCTTCTGGCCTCTTGTGACAGGCTGGGGATCAATGAATTTCACTGCGTGCTCGGCGCTGTTTGTGACAATCAGCAT
>DMBB01000220.1:4495-4775 GCA_003446295.1 Erysipelotrichaceae bacterium | reverse complement strand
ACATTGACCTTATTGTTCTCATCATATGCCGCGACCATCAGGACAGGCATCGGATATACTGCTTCTACTACTCCCAAATCTTTTTTCATATTCATCTCTTTCAAGAGATCACTGCTCTCTTGTTTCCTTTCTGCCTGGATGGTATCATTTTGCCTGTAGATTGAACAGTACCAACAATATTGTTAGGTACTTACTTGCAGGTAAGCAATATGACAAAAGATATCAGAAACGCAGATTTTTATGAAACAGGATACAGCTATACACTTTCACTGATCGCAGG
>DMBB01000220.1:0-4383 GCA_003446295.1 Erysipelotrichaceae bacterium | reverse complement strand
TTCAATGAAATGCAGCGCTATTTAAAGAATGTCGCGGACAAAACACTGAGCCAGAATCTGAAGGAACTGGAGAAAGACGGTCTGATCATCCGCACAGTCTATCCGCAGATACCGCCCAAAGTAGAATACACGCTCACGGAAAAAGGACACTCATTGGTAACTGTACTGGATAAACTCTGCGACTGGGGAATTGAGCACAGACCTTCAGTTTCTAAAGAGCAGCCAAACCGATAGAAAAAAAGAGAATGCCATGCAATGACAGGTATCACAGACCCGCACTGCAGCATTCTCTTTTTGATCACTTTGCTTTGGTCTGGATCAGATTTCTGAAGGGCTCATTCAGCGGATGCCTGTCGGTATGCTTTGTTTCCTGCACATACTCAGCCAGAAGCGGAGCCACAGCCAGATAGGCAAGGGGATTGAGCAGCTGATGAACATGCACATCCGTTCTGATCGCATCAGGATCATCTGTTTTCCTGTCAGTAATGATATATGCCCTGTCTGTAACAGTCTTTACGGCATGATATACCTGATGGATGCGTTCAGAACTCCTGTCATCGTTGGAGTCGTAGAAGATCACGGTATAGTCCGGGTTCAGCGGATATTCCGGTCCATGAAGGAACTCTTCAACTTCATAGGCACTGGCATGTACCTTGACGGATTCATCGATCTTCAGTGCTGCTTCGACAGCCGTGGACAGATTGGTACCGGCAGAAACGACCCAGACATTATGCATGGACAGGAGGTCTTTCTGGTGTGTCTGTATGAATGCAAACGAAGATGCCTGCAGCTCTCTGTGCGCATCAACTGTTTTGCGCATCTCGTCCTTCCAGTATTCTTTTTCCTGTTCCGTGATTTTCCCCGATGCACAGGCTGCTTCCAGACCAAACAGCATCAGATACAGTGCCAGCGTAACGACGCCTTTGGTGACCATGCCGACCTTCTCAATACCTACACCCCAGTCAACAGTCAGATCACAGAAGTCTTTGAAAGGTGATTCCGTATTTCCGGTAATTCCGATGGCACGGCAGCCGCGCTGCCTGATCAGCTGAAGCGCTTCGATGGAATTGGTGCTCCTGCCTGACTGGGAAACGACCAGGATCAGATCATGTTCATCAAACTCATCTTCGTAGTGCACAAAGGTAAAAGGGGAAAGCAGATCGACACGGATTCCGAGGATATGATGCAGGTATGATCTCGCGCACAGACAGCCGTTATATGACGATCCGCAGGTGACCAGAAGAATGCGCTGATAATTTCCGGCCAGAAATTCCTGTACCAGTGATGCGGTCAGCTCACTGCTGTGAGCGATGTTGTTCAGGACATATTCCGGTGTTTCCAGAACATAGTCCTTCATTGTCAGTTTCTTTTCTTCCATGATGATTTACACTCCGGTTCTGCTGCTTTCATCATAGCAGGCAGAGCAGTATCTTCCTTTCAGAATTCAGTTCAATTCTGAAGTATTTTGAAACATCATTGAATTTTGTAATCTGCACTAAGCCTTGAAAAGGGGACCTGCTGTGCTATGATAAATTTATAAAAGGGTCACCGAATGACGGTTGTCCTCTAAAGATTAACGAAGTCGATCGCTAATGTTTGTGAGACTGTGAGCGGTCGACTTTCGTATTAATATAAGATGCGATCTGCAGGCCTGAGCCTATCGATGCAATGGTAATTCCGATGATCGAAAGTACCGTATTAATATCGAACATAGAGACACACCTCCTCAGCGTTGTTTATCGTTTTGGAGGGGAGTCGCTTCCTCCTCTTGGATGCAGGAGGACGACTGCCACCGTTATGATGACCCAATAAAATATACGTAATTTTATTTCATTTTCCGTATTGAAAAGATGATCCGCAATGCTATGATAAACCTATAAAAGGGTCACCGGATGACGGCTGTCCTCGAAATTTTAACGAAGTCGATCGCTAATGTTTGTTGGACAGTGAGCGGTCGACTTTCGTATTGATATAAGATGCGATCTGCAGACCAAGTCCGACAGCCGCAATGGTAATTCCGATGATCGAAAGTACCAGATCAATATGAATCATAGAGCATACCTCCCCAGCGTTGTTTAACATTTCTGAAGGAGAGCCGCTTCCTCCCTTTGGATGAAGGAGGACAACCGCAACCGTTATGATGACCCAATGATATATACGTAATTTTATTGTCTTTCCGTCTTGAAAAGATGATCTGCAATGCTATGATATCTCTATAAAAAGGTCACCGGATGACGGCTGTCCTCGAAATTTTAACGAAGTCGATCGCTAACGTTTGTTGGACAGAGAGCGGTCGACTTTCGTATTGATATAAGATGCGATCTGCAGACCAAGTCCGACAGCCGCAATGGTAATTCCGATGATCGAAAGTACCAGATCAATATGAATCATAGAGCTTACCTCCCCAGCGTTGTTTAACATTTCTGAAGGAGAGCCGCTTCCTCACCTTGGATGAAGGAGGACAACCGCAACCGTTATGGTGACCCAATGATATATACGTAATTTCATTTGCTTTTCCATATTGAAAAGATGATCCGCAATGCTATATTGAACGTGTGTACAGCAACACCGGATGAAGGCTGTCCTCGTAAAATTAACGAAGTCGATCGCTAACGTTTGTTGGACAGAGAGCGGTCGACTTTCGTATTGATATAAGATGCGATCTGCAGACTGAGGCCGATTGATACTGCACAGATGATTTTCAGACCACGAAAAATCCCGGAAACTGATCGTTCCGGGAATGTTCGCGGTCATTTTACTTCAACGACCAGGGAACATGTATTTCTCCAGTTGTCTTTGATCTGTTCTGCGCATTCTGTACTCAGCCGTTCAAGTGATCTGAGCTGAAGGGAATCGGTGTACAGAGGTACTTTTGTGACGGTAAACCCGTTTGATTCAAGCGCTTCGGTTATCTCGTCCAGAGACTGCCAGCCGTTTGCTGTGCGGTCTCTTTTGATAATGCCATCGAGCAGTGAGATCACCTGTTCATACACGCTCAGTGCACCGTTTCCGATGACTGCTTCAAATACCTCCGGCAGCAGCCTGTCCGGTTCTGCGTCTGGAATGATCCAGCATCCGCCGCTTCTCTTCAGCAATGCCTTCAGCTGGTCCATCAGCATCTTCTTCTGATCCAGTGTCAGATAGGTCAGCAGTGCCTGGGTGATGATCGTCTCAGGGGAATTCATGGATGAGATCAGCTGGTCCAGTTCCTCGTATTTTGTCAGGTCCGCACTGAAATAGTGATTATGGGCAAAGGCTTTGGCACCGACAAGATGATGGATGTGATGCCGCAGATGTTCCGCGACATCCGGAAGATCAACGCCGATATAGATATGATCCGGGTCACAGAATCTCAGCACACGGGGAGAGTACCCGCAGGCAAGATCCAGGATCAGCGGATTGTCATGTTCCAGTATCAGCTGGTTGGTCCGCTCATACAGGATCTCTGAGATCAGTGCAATGCACTGGGGAAGGAGATCTGCCATCGGGATATGCGAAAGCACACCGAGTATGCCCGGAGAAAAGCCCAGGACACTCTGGAACGTAACTGCTTCTTCAATGCCAAGGTCAGCCAGCATCAATAAATTGACCTGGGCAGTATTGCTGACGCGGGATCTTTTCATGATCGCTCCTCCTGTAAATACTATTCACTCATGACAAGGGTGAACATCGTTTCGATCTCATTCATCGATAACCTGTATTCACCCGGTTCCAGCGGTTCAAGGTCACTGATATCTCTGTGCAGTATGATGCCTGCACCTTCTTCCAGTACATCGGAAAGATCATTCCATGCTTTGTCAGGCGGCCATGCAAGGATATGCCATTCATTTCCTTCTTTCCTGAGCAGTTCAAACTGCTCACCATACTGCCATGGACTGCCGCTTTGATTCTGCAGCGATACTTCCAGCATGCCTTCTGAATACCCGGTCACTTCCAAGGAAATACCATCTGTTATTGATGCAGGATGACTGTCCAGCATCATGACAGGCTGGATCCGATCTGCATAGGATTCCTTCGGCCCTGTCCATGTATTGATGCCTCCGAACTCTTTGATATTGGTATATCCCAGATCCGCAAGTTTCTGCGCTGCCTGCTTTGAGCGGTTTCCCGACCGGCAGTATACAAGGATCACCTGATCCTTGTCAGGCAGCAGGGCAGGTGGCTCTTTTCCGATGATCTCATTGGGCAGGTTCACAGCACCGGCAATATGCTCATCCATATATTCTTCTTCCGTGCGTACATCGAGTATGATGATGTTCTGTTCTTTCTGCATGATCTCTGCTGCTTCTGTCTGTGAAATGCTCTGCCAGCCTTTCTGCCCGGTTGAAGTACAGCCTGTCAGAAGCAGACTGAAAACAAGTGCTGAGATCCTCTGAATAAGAT
>DMBB01000170.1 GCA_003446295.1 Erysipelotrichaceae bacterium | reverse complement strand
CAATTGCTCAGCCTTCTTGACAAGATTGTATTTCAGCTTTGAAGGGAACAGTGCTTTCGTGATCCAGTGGATCTGCCATGCTGTCTCATAGATCCTGCTTTCCGGAATATCCAGATCATAGACATGCAGGAAAAGCTGATGATACATGTCTGCCAGCAGATGGGCATCTTCTTCATTGATGTGCAGGTCTGAATAAACATTGTATTCCTTGAACGATCTGCCATGCTGTTTCAGGATATAGACATCGATCTCACCTTCCTGACGGAAATGCGCTTCTGTTTCGTTTGTGTCCAGTTCCTCGTGCTCTTTCTTTGCAAAAGCGTTGACCAGCGGATGTGCAGTGGAATCCAGTGCGTAATGTGTCAGAAATCCTAGGAAATAACTGCGCAGGGCAGGTGAATCTGCTGAATAGCGGTCTATGAACTGAATGGCTTCTTCCACATTTTTATGATGCATGAGGACTCCGTAACGATGAAGTGAGCCCGGCAGCATCATCATTCTGGAAAAGAAGAAGAAATCCGGTCCCTGGGAGCCGAGAAAATACATCTGTTTATCAGTAATGCTTTTCTGCAGTTCCGGGTCCATTTCATTGAACACGTCTCTGGCGAATTCAACATGTGTCGTAGCAGCCGGCATAATGGTCTCCTTTATTCTGTGATCTTTCTGATTGCTTCTTTGACGTAGGGCGACATGTAATCCACACCGGTTTTTCCTACTTCCAGACCGGCACAGTACTTGTCCGCAATTGAAACGATATATCCTTCCATTGTGGTAGGACGTGTGGGAGTCGAGGGGAACATATGATGCGCAATGCAGTCATACATCACATCATCGACTTCAAAGTATTTATTTGCGTTGGCCAGTGCGACCATCGGGTGCACTTCCGCATGTCTGCCGGGAACCGGCTGTTCGCCTTTATGCTGGTCATAAAGGTAGAAGTCATGCAGCATGGCGCCTCTGGCTGCGCTCCTGTAGTTCAGCCCTGAGCGCTTGCACCAAAGGTATGAGTACCATGCGACATTCAGACAGTGCTGATACCGTGTATAACCGATATGGTGCGTGTAGTTTTTCATTTTCTGGTATTCATCAAGTGCGATGATATCGGAAACGATGTCGACAAATTCGATCGCTTCTTCGTCAGTTACATCTGTAAATGTTCTCTTTGATCCGACAACTTTTGTCATGCCATCACCTCCATGTCAACCGAAGGATAGCATTTCTTCGCTGAATGTTCAATGTGCGAAATCAATCGAACCGATCGGCTCGTATGCCGGTTCATCCGGGTAATACAGTTCACCGCAGGGTGTCATGACAGATCTGTAATGCAGGGAAGACAGCCGTTCGATCAGACTGTTTGCCAGATCTTCTTCCAGCATCTTCGCCTCAAGTGCTTCCGCATGTTCTGCGATCGTTCCCTTTTTAATATATTTCAGATCATTCACACCGTATTCAGCGTTATCTCCGCTCAGGCGGATCATGATCTCCGGGAGCTTATCAGGATTCATCTCAAGATAGTCCATGCCTTTATGATTCTGCTCATCCAGGGTGATCCTCCAGGTCGTAAAGTTTCCGACCTTCATATCGGTACACAGATATCCCCAGGGGCAGAGACCGGAAAGGTACAGGTCGCCGTCATAGCCGTCCAGGTGCTTGAGGGTATCACAGATCTCATCATATCGTCTGACGCATTCCTCCGTCGTCCGGATACCGGCTCCGGGACCTTCTGATATCGTTTCCGTCAGATACGGGAAGTCCATATCGCGGTATATTCTGACGATGCGCTCTCTGACCATGATGCCTGTTGTGATCAGATAGGGGATCAGGATCAAAGCAGTGACAAATCTGCCGGAGGATGCGATTCCGTCAGTGATCTGCGGAAGGATCTCCGGCAGGATCATGGTCACTCCGATGCATGAAAGAACATAACCCTGGATCATGGCATTCATGCCTGTATCACTGGACAGTCCGCAGAATACGGCAGCGATCATGCCGTTCAGCCACAGCATGATGAGCTTGACACGATCGGCACGTTCACTTAGTGCAAACAGATCCAGTCCCCATACAGACAGTGCCAGCAGCTGCGGCTGCGTCAGCATCGTTACCGACTGATCTCTTGTAAACACGTTGAACATGAGCAGTCCGGAAATGATGACCAGGCTGATTACTTTGACCGGAACAGGGATCGTTCCCCTGATCTTTCTGATGCATATCAATGCCGCAAATACCAGCAGTGAGATCGTATTCGCCGTCCGGTACAGCAGGAACGGATGGATCAGCTTCCATGCAAGTTTGTTCCAGAACGGCTGGGTATAATTGCCTCCGTCAGAAGACATGATGTAGGGCAGGCTCTCGATGAGCGTACTGAGCGGACCTCCGGACAGGATCAGAATGACCGCACAGATACCCGGCAGTGCCGCTGCGATCGTTGTCAGGATCATCTGTTTCCAGGTGATCCTGTTCCCGGCAAGCATGCGTGCGGCAAGCAGATCCAGGAAGAACAGTACCAGTGAGTAGGGATTGCATACGATCGCCGGTCCCCACAGCAGTCCGGAACAGATCATGCGGATCATTCTCTGCCGTTCTGTCAGTTCATCATAACGGATCACTGAATACTGCAGCACGGCTGCACCGGTAAAGCAGAAGGTAAATATTGAGTAATACGAGAATGTCATGACATTGGACTTGCAGTACAGCATGAAGATGATGCTGCTGAAGAAGGCTGCCAGCCTGTTTTCCTTCCGGAATATCCGGTAGATCAACAGACCCATGCCTGTCTGACATACCGTATACAGATATCTGCTGATCAGCAGGAAGCCAGGCATGCCTTCTCCGAGGATGAGGCGCATCAGTCTGACGTATGGCATCAGCAGGATGGAATGCAGCTGTGAAACATGCCACTCATGGATCAGCGGCAGATCTCCCTGGACAAACCGCCATGCCACAGCGAAATAATGGCCTTCATCAGACCATATGAAACCGTATTGCGCACGTATCAGCAGGATGACCCCGTACAAAATGATCAGTCCCTGCAGAAACAGATCCTGTTTTTTCTCTTTCATAAGCATTTTCAGTCTACCAGATAATTGGAGTTGATGGTTTCAAAGTTGAATTCATCTGAAGCATGGTTATAGATCATTCCCATGCGCAGAGGCTCTTCCGGCCACTGCCATATTTCAAGAACCGGTTCCCCGTCAAGATAGATCAGGAAATCATCACCGATACCGCGCGGTTCAGCAGGTCTTTCGTAGATGATCCTTCCGATCGATGTATAAAGGCTGACCCTTTCTTCACCAAGCCAGTCACGGTATTCAACCGTCTTTGTTTCGCCGTCATACAGAACGAACCATGCATCATCAGGAATGTCTGAAATATTCAGTCCGATATATGTAAACAGATCACGGTAATCCGGATCATGGAGTATCTCATGATCATTCACCTGGATGATGAATTTCCATTTGGTGAAGTCTTTGTACTGACTGCTGCGCATCACATAGACGCTCTTGTCACGCATACCGTACCAGCGCTCAATAAAGGCATCGAACTCCGTCAGTCTGCAGTGCACATAATTCCTGAATACGGAAAGATCCCGATAGGCAATATCATACGTGCTTTCCGGCCAGCGTGCCGCCTGGCGGTAATAAGCACCGGAACCGAAAATACTTGTTTCGTATTGATCCAGATATGAATCAATGTTCTGTACAGACCAGGCATTCTCACGCAGCACATGATATCTTCTGTAGATCGCTTCGATCGTCTCTTTGTTTCCCATGGAGATCAGTTGGGCAAGCGCACCGGACTCCATGATGGTGTTGCATGTTTCATCTGTGATCAGTTCGCCCCATGTCAGGTCCATATCCCATGGCGTATACAGCATTTTGTACGTTCCGTCATTGCCAAGGCGGGCTGTCATAAATGTGTTTTCCATATCGGAATGATCCGCATTGTCTACACCTTGGATCAGTCCGTAGTACAGCCACAGATCGATCGCTGTATTCATGTCTACAGATCTCTTCAATGCGCCGGCGTCATCGGCCTGTTCATTCAGCAGATGATAGTAATTCTGGATCGGGATCCATGGATTATCCTGTTCATTGTACGGATTGGTGACTTCCCATGTGGAAGATACGAAATCAACAGCAGAACCTTCATCCCAGAAACGCTTCTTATAAATGTATTCTCCCTTGCCTGCATCGACATCCAGTGTTTTCTGGTCGATCGGGTAGCTGAGTGTATACAGACCCCAGTAGCGGCCGTTGATGAACAGTTCCATGTATTTATAATAGTTTCCGTTGACGATGCCGAACGAATTATCCGTTCCGCAGCTGTCTGTCCAGAGATTCGCGGAAAAAGCAGTGCGCACCTTATCAATATCGGCGTATGCCGGTACAAGCAGCCAGTCTTCATCCTCGCGCATGCCAAGCAGGCTGATGTGATTCTTCTTGGATGAATTCTCAACCGTCAATGACAGACGGAATGATGTCTGAGGGTAGGCGGCACTGGATCTTCCTCTGATATGGACGGTGCCTGCGGAAGTGATGTTTCGTTTGGAAACACCGGCTGTGTTATCCATCAGTTCCATGATCATATCTGTATCTTCACGTGTGATCTCATCACCGACCGTCAATGACATGATGGGAAGCGACGTGCATTTCAGCTGATATGTTTCATAGAACCGGTCATTATAGGCTGTGACCGCTACCGGAAGATCATTCCGGATGATGTCTTCCGTGATCTCTTCCGAGAAAACGATCTGCACATGTTTCTCGGGTGACTCAAATGTGACCTTCGGAGACATCGCTTTATCGTCATCTTCGATCAGTGAGTAATACCATGTCATATCTGTCTCATCAAAGATGAGGTGCTGTCCGTTCAGCACAAGATCCGTGAGCAGATCTTTCTTTTCCCTGCGGCCGGCGGTGAGCTCAGTGCCGGTCATTCTGCGCACAAGCTTTGCTGTATCGGGGGTACGGGATTCATGGACAAAGTATATAAAAAGAAGACAGAAAGAAATTCCTGCCAGAAACCAGGAAACATATCTTTTTGTCTTCTCGATCATTACAGAATATCCTCGCTGTCGTATTCAATGACTGAGAACTTTTCAACACCCGCTTCACCGAGCTTTTCAGCCAATGCCTGCGGATCATTCACGGAAAGCTCAATGACATAATCCGTGGAGTTCTTTGTATAGTTCCTGCTCTTGATCCTGTATGTATTAGCACATGCCTTGACAGCAGAAAGGATCTTTTCCTCGTTTTTGTCCGTATTGCGGATCACCAGGATGAAAGGGCGCTTCCCGATCGTGACATGGTTGATGACAGTCAGTACGATCGTAACAAATGCGCTTGTAAGGAATGTCATCAGATACAGCTGGCATCCGCATGTGATGCCGATATGAACAGACCACATCAGATAAAGCATATCAACAGGATCCTTGACGGCAGTACGGAAGCGGAGGATCGCCAGAGCGCCGATCGTTCCGAGGATCACGACAGTATTGGACTGCAGGGAAAGGATGATCGTTGAGATAAATGCAGGCAGCAGGGCAATACAGATATTGAATGCTTTGTTATAGAACGCCCTGTGGGAAATGAAACGGTAAACCAGATACTCAAACACGGAAAACAGCATCGCCATGATCAGGACTGCGATGATCGTTTCCGGTTTGATCGATGTATTGCCGAAAGCACGTGATATGCTCTGAATGATTCCTTCCATATTCTGTCTGCTCCTTAAATTTTATCTGGTGTAATTCTGCAGGGTCATTCTCCCGAGATAGTATTTGGAGAATGCCGACTGAATGAGTTCCTGTTTTGTCAGGATGTTTTTCATATAGCCCGGAAGGATCTCATCGAATTTGACTTCCAGAACATGTTCATCCAGGGGCTGAATGGGAATACTGAGGTATCCCCCGCTGAGAAAGTGATCAAAGTCATCGGACACGGAGATATTTTTATCAAATGTGATCCTGACATTGGTCGTTTCTTCTACAAAGGCGATCCGTTCATAATTGACGATGATCTTCGGCGTGAAGCACCGGTTCATGATCTCTATGCAGAACTGGCGTACCAGAGGCTGGTCGGTCTCCCAGAACAGGTCGGACACATCGCCTGACATCAGTTTCCTGTATGTGTCTTCCGTGATCCATGCTGTCTCTTTATGGCAGCGTCCCTGGGATTTTTCCTTCCGCTCCAGACGCAGCTTCTCATGATCTGTTCCGTAGTAGCGGATCCTGTATTTGAAGCGTTCTGAGATGCCCGCTTCATTTTCTCTGGCACAGGCATTGGTGTAATCGTCAAAGTATACACTGTGGACTGAATAGTACCCGTCGCCTCCGGCATTTCTGTCTTTTTCCAGAACTGCGTTCAGGCGCTCAAAAAGTATCTGAATGTCTTTTTCGTGGATCGTGTATTTCCATTCATTGCGGTATCGTTTCATCAGTTTCGCCTTTGGTCAGTTTATTATAACAGGAGTTTATTTGATATCGAGCTGAACAGCTCTTATTTTTTGTGCAAGGCCCCTGACTTTTTCCAAAGGCAGTGCACAGATCCCGACACGGATGCCCTTGTTCACAAGGACTGTATAAATATGCTCACGCATCAATGCGGCGTGAAGCTTCTTTCCCTCTTCATTGTCTTTGACCCGGAGCGTGATGAAGAAGCCTTCTTTATAAGGATAGATATCCAGCCCGCATTCCTGTGCTTCCTGCTTGAACAGACTGCTGCGTGCCTGCAGAACCTTGACATATGACTGCTGTTCCTTCAGATATGCTTCTCTGTTTTCGCTGACGACCCAGACAAAGTTCGCCATCGGTGCATTGGGGGCATTGGACCATGTTGATCTGGCTGTTCTCAGATAAACAGTATGTGCGTCCTCGACATCTTCCTGCTTCTGTGCGATCACGACCGCCGCACCAAGACGCAGACCATAGAATGTGAGTGTCTTGGAACAGGAGAAGCAGATGCATATCATGCAGTTCTCCGCAATACGGCTGAATTCCTTCATATACGCACGGACATCCGACAGATCGTGTCCGTAGTCAATGTAGGCGATATCATCCAGCAGAATGATGTGATGGTCTTTGCTGAGATCATTGATCATATCGATCAGGGCATGCCATTCTTCCCGGGTCATGGAATAGCCGGTAGGGTTATGGCAGGGATCGTTCAGAACAAGCAGGATGCGTTCCTGTTTCTTTCCGACTTCCTCCATCACCGAACGGATGGACGCCAGATTCAAGTGATCACCGTCAAACATATCGTAGGTGACTGCTTTGAAATTGTATGTGGAAGCCATCAGGCTGTAGCTTGTCCAGGCAATATCCGGAATAATGACGGTCTCGCCTTCATCCAGGAATGTTCTCATGGTCGATGAAACAGCACCTGTTCCCCCGGCTGTCGCAATGACGGAATGGGGCATGTCCAGTCCTGTGGACTGGGTCACCCATGACCATACAGTCTCACGGAACTCATTTGTTCCGGAAAGTCCTGAAGCATACGCTGCTTTGATGCGGTGATCGATCCTGTCAAAGTGATCATGGACGCTGTCCAGAGCGACCAGTTTTCCGTCTTCACCATATAATGTGCCGATCGTTGCGTTGATCACAAGATCAGGATTCTTTGCCATATCTGCACGGGCAGCTTCAGCAGCTACGTAGATCGCGTCTTTCAGCGGAGTCAGATCCGCTGTCTTTCTTGTAAAAGCCATTTGCTACTCTTCTTCTGTAAATAAATAAG
>DMBB01000070.1 GCA_003446295.1 Erysipelotrichaceae bacterium | reverse complement strand
AAATATGAGAACGGAGACGAACTCATTCTGACAGGCGGATTCGAACAGAAGAACCTCAACAGCAACAAAACGATCTATATTGAGCAGGAGATCGGTCAGCGTCCGGTACTTGCCTTCGGCAACAGCGGAAGCGATACGAGCATGATGAACTACACGATCGATTCCAGAAACCCCTACAGGGCTGAGGCATATATGATCGTAGCTGATGACAATGAAAGAGAATGGGGCACAGCAGACTGGGACAAGAAGTCTGCCGAATACACGGAAAAGGGCTATACGCCTATTTCCATGAAAAACGACTTCACTGTCATCTATGAAGATGGCATCACAAAGGCAGAACAGCAGTACGTACCTGCTGAATAATACTGAGATCTGAACGATCAAAGTCAGGGGAATGCATACCGTTCAAAGGACATGCATTCCCTTTTATCATGTGCCGTCTGCCTGTTTCCGGTATGGCGGACACTGTCAGAAAGCAGCCGGGACGCATGATTGAAAGGGTTTATGAAACCGAATTGCAATGTAAGCGCTTCATCTGAAATTAATCGCAAAATCAATGAAAAATAACTTGTTGATGCCTGAGCGCTTATGTATAATTGCAACGGTTTCAATTGATGAGATCCATGACCACTTTCTGAGGAGAGTTAAGGCTACACGGACGGCCGGGTCAAATGCCGGGGACCTGTAGAAGATACAGGGATCATGCCGGAAGGGCATGAATATTGATCGGGCTTAAGTGCCCGGATTTTATAAGCGAAATTCCAGTCGATTATGAAATGGTCAATACCTGCGGACGGATCTTATCCGGCATCCTGCTGTATTTGCATGAAAACGATCTGACCGGTATTTCGCCGGTCATTTTTCATTTTCAGGAGGATAAAGCAATGAAAAATTTCAAATTGGCTGACTGGCTTGTGCCTGTCGCCGGACTGATCGCACTCTTCTTTTCGGGCAGTGTATGGAATGTGCCTGTTACCGCCTTTATCTGGCCGGCATGCATTCTTTATACCATGCGCAGACATTCCGGCTGGAAGACGATCGTTCTGATGGCGCTGCTGTACCCGGCAGTACGTGCTCTGGCAATGGGGGACTCTGTAGGCACGGGAGATCTGAAGGTATCCATGGCTGCTACATTTATTCTGACGCTGCCCAGCTTCATTCCGTTCGTGCTGGACTGCTTCCTTTATAAGAAGCTTGCCTATCCCTTTGATCTGCTGGTATTTCCGCTGGGAATTGCGGCAACGGAATATCTGTTCTCTCTGACCGGTTTCTCCGTGATCGCCAATCTCGCTTATACACAGGCAGGCAATAATGCATTCATCCAGATCGTTTCGATCATTGGCACATACGGTCTTTCCTTCTTTATTGCACTGTTCAGCACGATCCTGCTGTATTGTGCGGAACATGGTTTCCGGCCGGAAGAGATCAGAAAACCTGCTCTGACATGGCTGGCATTTCTGGTCGCCTTCAATTTCTACGGAGGCATCCGTCTGCATTCAGTGAAATTCGCTCCGGAAACCGTTAAGACCGCTTTGGGAACAGGTCCGGAAGTTGAACTGCTGGAAAACGGTGAATGGGAAGTACTGACACTCCAGGACAATATCGATTCCCTGCATGAAAGCTTTGAACAGGCAAAAGGTGCCCGTGCTGAGCTGCTTGCTTTCAGTGAGGAGGCTTTCACTGTTTCCAATGTTGACCAGGCAGCCTTTGTTCAGGAAGCGCAGGAACTGGCAAAGGAATATGGCCTGTATGTTCATATCCCGATTGAAGTTGATGATGAAGACGGATCAAACGACGGACTTTCCCTGAACTATTACTACTTCATTGATGATCAGGGTACTATCCTTGCGGAATATGAAAAGTCCATTCTGGTACCGGTCATTGAAAAGCCTTATTTTGTCAAAGGTGATCATGTCATTCCCAGCGGCACAATTACTGTTGCCGGCAAGACATTCAATTATGCTGGTGTCATCTGCTATGACGGTGACTTCCCAAGCTACATCCGTACGATGCCGTCCGATACAGATGTATATTTCAATCCCTCCTGGGAATGGGAAGAAGTCTATAAATTTCATTCACATGCCCTGGTTTTCCGCGCGGTGGAAAACGGTGTCAATATGGTCAAGGCTACATATGAAGGGTATACCTTTGTGACCGATTATCTGGGCAACATTCTGATCGATGATCACAGTGTCATGGAGGACATCGCAGTATGTGATGTGCCGATCAAAGGAGTCAGAACTGTTTACAATGCTGTCGGTCAGTTCATTGATCTGCTTTGGCCTGCTGGTCTTGCAGCAATGATCGTTCTGTCCTTCCTCAAAAAGAAGAACGCCTGAGGATTGCTGAATAAATCACGCCGGTTTCTGCATACCCGGATCATCATTGTGAATGATGGCGATCAATGGTATCATGAGTCTGACTGGAAGAAACGGCGTCGATTCAGATGAATATGATCAATGGACCGCAGTCAGGGGGCGTCATATGAACGAAGATCACAAATTCAGAGAAGACTTATACAATGCTGTCAAGCTGATGGGAAAACGCCGTGACACATCTAACGAAGAGTACTTTGCAGCATTGAAAAAATACGGCGTCGATCTCAGTGAAGAAACGATCATTGCAGATTACCGTCAGATCAAAGATGTCGAAAAACTTGATCAGATGTATTATGACCGGTACGGACGTATCCTGGATGACAAACAAGAAGAAAAATGGCTGAACTCCGATGCCTTCATGGACTTGTTGGACAGGATCGTGCCTCAGCATTTTGATATCGAGGAAACAGGAGATCCCTATTTCATTACGTCTGCCGTAGATGAGATATGCCGCAATGATCTGAGAAAAGTGGATCAGAAAACGATCGAAAAAGTACTGCGGGCACTGGTCACCTTTTCCAGGACAAGAGATCAGCACCTGCTGGATAACGTTGCGGAATTTTATGACTTCGGCAATCTGCTGAAGGAACTGATCCGTGTCTGTCATAACCGTGATCAGACGTTCAGAGCACTGATCAGGCAGCTTTATGAATGCTATGAGGATATGGATCCGAAGATCTTTCCTTCTGTTTACAAAGAATATCTGAACCAGAAGAATATGAAATAAACTTCAGCGTATTTGATTCCTATGACTTCATCAC
>DMBB01000019.1 GCA_003446295.1 Erysipelotrichaceae bacterium | reverse complement strand
AATGAACGTGAGATCGTTCAGGCAGGCTGCCTCATCAACTTCAACAGAAACAACAAAAAAGCTTAATGAAACACGCATGGGACCGGTAACCGGTCCCATGTTTTTATATTCCGCTCATTGCTTTTCCAGTGTGTCTGCCAGACGCATAGCTGTGATCAGCACAGATGCTTCCCGTACATTTCTTGGATCCAGACCGCATTCACGATGGATCCGGTCCAGTCTGTACTGCAGCGTGTTCTTATGGATGTAAAGAGCTTCCGAGGCTGTTTTCAATGACATGCCGCTGTCATAGTAGACCTTCAGCAGCTGCTGATCCGCTTCACTGATCTTTCTGACTGTTTTATCCAGGAACATCTCCCTGACATGATAAGAAAGATCGGAAAACAGAAGCTCTGTATATAGACCGTCAAATTCGATGAACGGATCGTTTCCGCATTTCAGGGCAAGCTGTGCGTCTTCATAGGAACGTGACGCATGTGCAAGACGATGTGCGCTGCCGACGGAAACCCTTGCCGGTATCCCGGTGAATTCCATAATTGCCTGTTTCTGCTGCTGATATGCTTTTTCACTGATGATCAGGATATATCTGTCAGGATATTCATATGCGTAAAAGGAATGGTGGATCCCCTGCAGGATGTTTTCCACCCTGTTTTCCATCAGTGAGAAGTGCTTTGTACGCCCGGGATCCTGCAGGCTCACAAGCACTGTACGGTAGCGACCGTCCATCTGCAGATCTTTCTGTTTCAGAAAGTCTCTCAGATAATCAGGGGATATGGATCCGTTCTGTACCAAAGCCTTTGCGACATAGGAGAACTCTGCCTTCTTCAGCTCACGGGATGCGTCCAGATCACGTTCTCTCAGGATCAGTCCGATGATGCGCAGTGCCAGCTGGGCATAGCGGCGTACCTCATCCGGCTCTCCTGTGATCCCGATGACCGCAACAGGCATGCCATGGTAGCTGAATGGTATATTGACGCCCTTCTGTGCACCGGCATATGTATCATTGTCATATACTTCCAGCGTTTTCCCTGTATGGGCTGCCTGGTAGCCGATCTCATGGTAATCACCGATACGTTTTTCATCTGTACTTGCGATGATAATACCGCTGTTTGAAATGTAATTGATGTCATATCCGCAGACATCCCTGACTGCTGAAACGATCTGCTGTGCCGTACTTTGTCCGATCATGATCTTTCTCCGCTTTGTTTGTTCTGTATAATAAAATAATAACATATATACTTTGTTTTTATGTTACGTAAAACATTCCGAAACGGTTATAAAAGTTATATATTTTCAGTGTAAAGAAAAAACAGAATAAGGAGGAACATCATGAAATTATTATTCGCATCAGATTCCTTCAAGGGATCCCTCTCCAGCGAGCAGACAGTCAGACTGCTCGCAAAAGCCGCAGGAGAAATATTCGGTGAGATCGAATACAGCGGCGTACCTGTAGCAGACGGCGGCGAAGGAACCGTAGACGCTGTCGTAGCGGCTGAACATGGTGAATACATCACTGTGGAAGTTTACGGACCACTGATGGAACGTACCACTGCACGCTATGGAAAGCTGGATGATCAGCGTGCTGTCATCGAAATGGCCGCAGCTTCCGGACTTCCGATGGTCCCGAGAAACCTGAGAAACCCGCTTCATACGTCAACATACGGTACCGGTGAAATGATCCGTGATGCACTGGATAAAGGATTCCGCGATATCTCCATCGCGATCGGCGGCAGTGCGACAAATGACGGCGGCATGGGATGTGCCCGTGCACTTGGCGTGAGATTCCTTGACGCTCAGGGAAATGAACTTCAGGGAACAGGTTCCGATCTGGAAAAAGTTGCTGAGATCGATGTCAGCGGACTGGATCCGCGCATCAGCGAAACAAAGATCACTGTCATGTGTGATGTCACGAACCCTCTGACCGGCAAGGATGGCGCAACTTATACATTCGGTGCGCAGAAAGGCGCAACACCTGAGATCCAGGCACGTCTGGAAGCAGGCATGATCAACTACCGTGATGTGATCATGCGCCAGTTCGGCATCAACGCCGATGAGATCAGAGGCGGCGGTGCAGCCGGCGGTCTTGGTACAGCACTGATGGTATTCCTGCACGGTGAAATGAAATCCGGCATCGATACAGTGCTTGACCTGATCAACTTCGACAAGCGTCTTGAAGGCGTAGACCTGGTCGTTACCGGTGAAGGCCGTACCGACTGGCAGAGCTGCTTCGGAAAAGTCATGCAGGGTGTCGGCGAGCGTTCCGCAAAACAGGGAATCGTCGCTGTCGGCCTCAGCGGATCACTCGGCAGAGATGCAGCACAGATCTACAGCCACGGAATTGAATCACTGATCACATCCGTTGATTCACCGATGCAGATCGAAGAAGCGATCAGCCGTGCGGAGGAGCTGTATTATCTCGCAGCGATCCGTATGTTCCGCTTCATCAGAGCCGGCATGAAGATCGCTCAGAAACAGTAACAGACTTCGTCTTCCGGGATCCGGCATACCGGGTCCAGGATGTACAGACAGCAGCACATTAGGAAGGGAGAATCTTTGTAATGGATTACAGTTTCACTACTCTCGGGGCACTGCTCGGCCTCGTGATCGCAATCATCCTCATCATCAAAAAAGTTCAGCCTGCATACTGCCTCATCCTCGGTGCCCTTGTCGGCGGTATCATCGGCGGAGGCGGACTCAGCACAACAGTCAGCACCATGGTCAGCGGAGCCGCTTCCATGATGTCCAGTATCCTCCGTATCCTCACCAGCGGTATCCTCGCCGGTTCGCTGATCAAAACTGGTTCCGCTCAGAAGATCGCCGAGACCATCGTTGAAAAGCTCGGTGAAAAAAGAGCGGTCATGGCAATATCCATCGCAACGATGCTGATATGCGCTGTCGGTGTATTCATCGATATCTCCGTCATTACTGTTGCCCCGATCGCCCTTGCCATCGGTGAAAAAGCAGGACTTTCCAGAAGCGGTATCCTGCTGGCAATGATCGGCGGAGGAAAAGCCGGCAATATCATTTCTCCGAACCCGAACACGATCGCCGTATCCGAGGCATTCGGTCAGGACCTGACCGCGGTCATGATGAGAAATGCAGTGCCTGCAGTCTTCACATTGATTGCTGCGATCCTCCTTGCGTCCATGCTTGCAAAAAGATCAGGTGAACAGATCACAGCAGCTGATCTGGAAAGCTCCGGAGCCAGAGAACTGCCCTCTTTCGGTGCAGCCATCCTCGGTCCTGTATGTGTGATCGTGATGCTTGCACTCCGTCCGCTTGCCGGGATTACCATTGACCCGCTGATCGCGCTTCCTGCCGGAGGACTGATCTGCACACTGGCAACAGGCAATGCGAAGCATATTACCGAATATACGGAATTCGGTCTTTCCAAGGTCATCGGTGTTTCGATCCTGCTGATCGGTACAGGTACCATTGCCGGGATCATCAAGGCATCAGCTCTGCAGTATGATGTCACAAATCTGCTTGAGGCAATGCATATGCCTGCATTCATTCTTGCGCCGCTTGCCGGTATTCTGATGGCCGGTGCTACAGCTTCCACCACTGCAGGCGCTACGGTTGCAGCACAGACATTCTCCTCTACCCTGCTTTCTGCAGGTGTCTCCGGACTGGCATCTGCCGCTATGATCCATGCCGGCGCAACAGTGATCGACTCACTGCCACACGGATCCTTCTTCCACGCAACCGGCGGTTCCGTCAATATGACGATCTCCGACCGCATGAAACTGATCCCGTATGAAGCCGCGATCGGTCTGACAGCCACTGTCGTTTCCACATTGATGTATCTGATCATCGGATAACCGGGAAACGTTCAGACAGATCAAGATTCAGAATCAGAAAATAACAGGCGATGTGCATGCAATACTGCAGCCATCGCTTTTTGTATACCGGCAGCAGGTCATTTCTGCATGATCGGAAATGAAAAAACGAGCCGGCAAAATGCTGACCCGTTTGATTGATACAGTGTTTATCTGATTGATGATGCGGAATCACCAGCGGTTTGCATAACATTCTGTTTCTGCAATATCAGTATTATACCCGTATATGGAGATCGAGAAAGGTGTACTGACGTTCTCTGTTGATCCTGCAGATCTTCTTATGCAGTCTGTCTGACCTTCCGTCTTTTGGCTTTGCGGCCTTTAGACTTCTGGAATCTGTGGTAGAGCTTCATGATCCTGCCCTTTCTTCTTCCTGCCCAGACAATGACCAGGAACTGAATGACAAAGGACAGAACCGTAAAGAAATACTCTCCGCGCACAAGGAAGTGTCCGGCTATGCAGTTCAGCAGTACCTGGACCCATACCGTACTTGCCAGTGAGATCATGAACTCATCTGTTGTCAGTTTGGAATGGGAAGCCACGTACGGGATGATCCCGTTGGGAACACCCGGCACCAGATATGCCATGGCGATAACAAACATCGGTTCACTGGAATCGAGGCGCTTCTGCATGGTCCTGGCAGCCGGGAATCTGTTCAGCAGGGAAAACTTATCTGCCAGTTTTCTGCCGAATTTAAAGACCAGGTAATGTGCGAACAAAAAGCTCGCATAGCATACCAGGAATCCTTCCCACCAGCCGTAAATGGAGCCAGCAGCCAGATGAATGACCATCCCCGGGAGAACGATGGAGAACACCTGGATGACCGTGATCAGTGCGATCAGGAACATTCCCTTCCACAATCCGCTGGCCCTGAGATATGCTTCGATCTCTGCTTCATTGCCCCTTCTGAGCAATTCAAAAACCTCGACCAGACTCCCCCAGTTATCTGCGATCGTGTGCACGATAAATGTGATCACCCCAAGCATGACCAGGATGATCAGCGTCAGCAGGATAAAGGTCGTGTGATCCCGTTTTAATTTCAATCTTGTCTTTTTTTTCGTCATATCACAAGCGCTTTTCTGAGAAAGCGGAATTTAAAAACAGCCGGTACATCATGCATGTCATCCCGGCTGTTTGAAAGCTGCAGTCTTACTGTTCAGCGTTCTTCATAGGCTGCTTGTCCGCCAGCTTCAGGAAGACAAAGCCCAGCATGAAGAATACCGCTAGCGACGCAACCGCAATATTGATCGTGCCGCCAGCCAGCTTGACCCAGGCAATGACAGCAGAGCCAAGGAATGATGCACCTTTTGCGAAAATATCATAGATGCCGAAGTATTCACCGGAGTTCTCAGCCGGGATGATCTTCGAGAAATAGCTTCTGGAAAGTGACTGGATTGACCCCTGGAAACAACCGACACCGAATGCAAGAATACCAAAATCAAGCAGGGATTTCAATGTCAAAGCGTAGATGCAGACACAGAAGTAACCTACGATACAGATCAGGATCAGTGTCACAGTGTCATATTTCTTGGACAGTCTTGCGAATACAAGGGAGCCTGCGAAGGCAACGACCTGTGTTGCCAGCAGGAAGATGACCTGTCCGACAGTCGGCAGACCGAGGTCCGTACCGATGTTGATGCAGTTGT
>DMBB01000063.1 GCA_003446295.1 Erysipelotrichaceae bacterium | reverse complement strand
GCTGACGTCAGACGTTTCTGATCAGACAGATCATCAGGACCTTTCCTGTAGATGCAGGGGAGGTCTTTTTGAATGTTTGGTGTTTTGAAAATGAGCAGATGTTTAAAGTGTCACAAATGTTTCGCCTTCGGTATTGAGGAATGAAAAAATCTCCGCTAATATTAGGATGACAAATGTCGACCAATCAATATTATGATCGTATGTATGATCCTGACAGAACGGATCACGGAGGTTTTATGAAAAAGTACTATCAAACAACAGGCGCTGTGATCGGAATGCTGAGTCTGCTGTTGTCAGGGTGCTCGGGAAATACGGCTCCTGAAACAAATACAGAAACACCCCAGAGCGAAATGAGCAATGCAGAAATATCCGAACAGGCAATGGACAATTTCCTTGCAAAGCTCAGTGAAGGCAATTACACAATGGATGCCCCGGGTTTTCTGAAGACACAGGTACAGTCCAAAGACCTGATCACATTCGACTACCAGGATGACCTGCATGAGGACTTCGTCGTCATGAGCGTCAACAACGAAACATTCCAGGGATATCCTGACGGAGATAAACTCAATGAAGTCACATTCATCGGCGAGGGAAACGCATTGACAGCTGCCGAAAACAGACTGCCCAACCAGTGGAACGGCGGAATGTCACAAGGCAACATCTACAACCTGTTCTACAACGATCAGGAAGAACCGCTGACATTCGTATCCTATGAAGATATTGTGAAGGATACGATGAAGTCATTCGTCGGCTACAGCGACAATGCGGTCAGACTGATGCATGAAGTATATGTGGTCATGGATGATATTGATCCCAAAACAGTCCATCTGAAGGCGGAAGTCGACGAGGACATGGTTGCCCGCGTCAACTATGACGATATCGATATCACACTGACATTCGGAAATGCTGAAGGAAACGCTGCAGCAGAAGCCTGGATGAAAGCACCTGTTTATCCGGAAGCACGCACTGACTGGAGTGATACAGATGAATTCATTCTGAATTCCGTATTCCTGCCGCCGTACGGCAGGGATGCTGTACCGTTCCCGCGCTATGCAGGCTATGCGTTCACAATCGATCAGAATTCATTCTTCGATGAAGAAGTAGTCAGAACACGTGATTCCCATGCAACGGAACAGGATATGGCTGATTACATTGCACTGCTTCTGGATGAAGGATTCACCGAAGCGAAGTACACAGATGAAGATGGCACAGAACATACATGCTACAGAAGGGTCCTGAGAGAAGATTACAACTGCTACAGCCAGGTCGAAGTATCGTATGACAACGGCGTCAACATGACGGCTGAGAAATACTATGAATGTCCTGTATATGAAGGCCTTGAATCGATCAACAGCGTGATCACGAAGAAAGGCTTCGCAGCACTGCCTGAGTCAGACAACTTCAGCAATATTACCGCCCGTGATATTGCGGATGAAATGACAGAATCCTGGATGTATTTCTTCACTTATGACAACGTGCTCTATGTCGACATGGACTTCAATGACAAGGCAGAAACAGAGACTTACCTGAAGGCATATCATGAAAGCCTCAAAGAAAACGGATTCCATCCGACTGCAGCAGATGAAGAAGATGAAGAACGCTATGAGTCAGAAGAAGGACACAACAGCTTCCGTTATCAGTTCAAGGATGAAGATACAGTCACACTGCTCTTCAAGGCAGAAAAATACATCTCTGCTGAAGAAGCAGAAACCATGATCAAAGATGCAGGCTTCCCTGAGATCGATCTGAAATCCCCGATCACGGCACGTGAACTGAAAAACTTCTATAAGACACGCAACGATCTGGATTACAGTCTGTATCTTACGGTCAGCCAGGAATATGAGACTACAGCAGAAGCAGAGGAATTCCTCAACAAGTATGAAGAGCTGCTGAGCGCACAGGGCTTTGAAAGAGTCAATCCTGAAATGGCAGGCAGCCTGAAACAGACAGCGATCTACAATGAAGAGAAAGATATGCTGGTCGGCATCGACTTCCTCGAACAGAGCGACGGCGTACTGGTCAACTTCGACTTCACAGCCGGTAAATGAATACAGCATCGTTCAGATACACTGAACTGATCAGAATGAATAACACCCTGAAAAGACGGATTCTATTTCCAGGCCCTTGCCTTCGGAGGTGAGGACGGCATTGTCGTGAAAGCTTTCGGCAAAGTCAGACCAAAGGACAGTGCAAAGCAGATGCTCAAAAAGCTGACCTGAAACATCATCACGCATCATAAACATCAAAGTCCGGAACGTTATTGTATCCGGACTTTTTGCGTCAGATCATTCATGAAAGATATTTGTACCGGACATCCAGTCTTCGTAGATGCAGATGCTGGAATCATTCTGAACGAAGTCCTGCATTTCCTTTTCAAACTGACGGATGGCTGATGCGCGGGTAGGGACAGGATATCTGTGGGTGATCTTGTAGCAGATCCTGGGACTTGGCCCGTCCTTGATCGTATGACATACAAGATCACGTTCCTTGTGGATCGCCTGGATGACGGACTTCGGGGCAACTGCCCAATGTTCCGGATCATCCAGATAATGCTGCAGCATGGATCCGGTATTGACTGTGATGAACGGTGACTGGAAGGGACTCCAGTGCGCATCATGCCAGCGCTTGTAGTCCGGTCCCCAGTTCAGGAACACCTCGTTGCGGATATCCAGCTCACTGCATGCAATGTCCTCGTGATAGCTGCTGTCCCTGCGGCATACCAGGTACATCAGTTCCCGGTAAACAGGAACCGAGATCAGGCTCGGATAGGAAGCGGATGAATATACAAAGCCGATGTCGGCTGTTTTATTTTCCACCAGCTTATGGATCTCGTTGGAATGGTGTGTGTTGAGTTCCAGACGGATATCCGGATACTGTCTGACAAACTTTCTGTACAGTTCCGTAAACGTATAATTGTTGACTGCGTCAACACTGGCGATCGCCAGTTTTCTGCTGTCAGGCTCCGCTTTCAGCGTCATGGTCTCACGGAACAGGGTGATCCATTCATTTGCGATCGGCACAAACATTTCCCCGTGCGAAGTCAGCTCGACATTGCGGTGTCCCTGCTGACGCAGGAACAGCTTGACACCGAGCTCGTTTTCCAGCTGCATGATACGGGTACTGATCGTAGACTGCGATACATACAGCGAATCCGCGGCAGAAGAGATCGTTCCGCCGTTGACCACTGCCAGAAATGTTTCGATCTGCTCAAAGTTCATATGCCTCCAATATATCTATATAATAGATATTTATTATATATTTTATTCGTTATTCAAATGTATTTTAACAGGCTATACTGAAACCGTAAAGAAAAGAACTCCAATAGAGAGAGGGAAAAAACAACATGACGATTGAACTTGATCTGATTCAAACTACAGGACTTGCCGTATTGATCTATATGCTTGGACGCTGGATCAAAACCAAAGTGAGCTTCTTCCGGAAATACTTTATCCCGGCACCTGTCATCGGAGGACTGATCTGCAGCCTGCTGATCTTCTTCGGACACCAGACAGGAACATTTGAGATCAGTATGACAAATACACTGCAGGACTTCTTCATGAACCTGTTCTTCACAGGAACCGGCTTCACATGTTCTCTTGCCATTCTGAAAAAGAGCGGAAAGCTCGGCGCTAAGCTGGCTGTAGGAGCAGTATTCTTCCTGATCGTTCAGAATCTGGTGGGCGTCGGACTGTGCAGTGTGTTCGGACTCAATAAACTGCTCGGCGTAGCGATGGGCTCCATTTCCATGTCAGGCGGCGTAGGCTCCGGTGCTTCCTTCGGACCTACACTGGAAGCACTCGGTGCAGAAGGCGGCACGACCATCGGCGTGGCTGCCGCTACATTCGGTCTGCTGCTTGGCAGTATTACAGGCGG
Source organism: Erysipelotrichaceae bacterium (assembly GCA_003446295.1). The sequence continues at coordinate 1,977 of DMBB01000063.1, read as the reverse complement.
TCCGGTCGCTGAATACCTGATCCGTAAATACAACCTGAAGAGCACAGCGGAAGCTGCTGTCGATACAAAGGAAGAAGTACATCCGCTTGTCGAAAAGACATTCTTCAACAGCGTGCTTCTGATCCTGCTGGCAGCCTTCATCGGTTCCTATATTTCAAAGCTCCTGAAGCTGACAGGACTCAGCTTCCCGTACTATGTCGGATGCCTGTTCGGCGGCGCACTGATCCGCAATATCGCAGATGCCAGACATACAGATCTGCGCATGTATGAGATCGATGTGATCTCCAACACATGCCTGAACCTCTTCCTGTCCATGGCACTGATGTCGCTCAATATCGCAAAGCTGGTCGACCTGGCTCTGCCGATGATCGTGATCCTGATTGCACAGGCTGTCGTCATGATGCTGTGGGCCGGCATTATCACATTCAGAACGATGGGCATGGACTATGACGCGGCAGTCATGGCAGCCGGACACTGCGGCGTAGGACTCGGTCAGACGCCCAACGCTGTTGCCAACATGTCCGCAGTCATTGAGAAGAACGGTCCGGCACCGACCGCATGGTTCGTACTGCCTGTTGTTACCGTCATCTTCATCAATATCTGCAACCCGATCATCATTACTTTCTTCATCAATCTGCTGAAATAGGAGGCCTTATGAAACTGACAGAAGAACTGCTCAACGAACTGAAAAAACTTCCCACCGGCAACGTGGCTGATAATAATCCCGACGGAGGCGTCATGGACGCTGACATTACACCGCTTGACACAACGCTGCACCTGATCGGAAGGGCCGTAACCGTACAGTGCCATCCCGGCGACAACCTGGCACTGCACCAGGGCATCTACGCGGCAGAGCCGGGTGATGTACTTGTCTTTGACTGCGGCGGATACAGACACGGCGGACACTTTGGTGACATTATGGCCAATGCATGCGCTGTACGCGGCATTGCAGGCGTGATCATTGACGGTACATGCCGTGACAGGGAAGACATCAAGGCGATGAAGTTCCCTGTCTATTCCAGAGGCACATGTCCTGCCGGTACAGTCAAGAAATCGCTTGCCCGCATCAACGTACCGGTCAATGTCGGCGGTGTCACAGTCAACCCCGGAGACATCATCTTCGCAGATGGTGACGGCGTTGTAGTTGTACCGCGGGATCAGGCAGAACAGGTATTCGCTGCTGCACTGAAGAAATATGACAAAGAACAGAAGATTCTGCAGGAACTGAAAGAAGGAAAAACTACTCTGGAGATCTATGGTTTCGATCAGCTGATCGACAGTATGACGAAGTAACACTCAAAGAAACAGATAAAGGACCTTTTCACAGTCATGTATTGTGAGAAGGTCCTTTGTGTATCTGTTCTCTTTGCAATGTGCAGCTCAGAATACCCAGTCGATATCAACAGGGGATCCGCCGTCACAGGTGATCGTAAAGGTAAGTGATGTGACATCTTCCTGTTTCATATCATCCGGTATCCCGAAGCGGATGAATGAACCTCTGCCGGGAATCGATACGATCTGCGGATGGTAATCAACGGTCTTTCCGTTGAATGTAATATTGTTCACTTCATAAGTATGAGATTCATCATCTGTTTCTTCAAAGTAAATGATGTAGAAATGATCTCCCCAGGATCTGCCCATACAGCTTGGATGGATGAAGGTCTGCCTCAGCTTTTCCGGCATCTGACGCAATGCCAGAGCATGAGCGGGCAGTGCCTGCGGTGCATAACATGTACTGTCATGCATATCAGCTTCACTGGCTTTGTAGTACCTGATCTCATGCGGTTCATGCATTTCACCAAGCAGTGTCATGTGTTCTTCCGGATGGGGTATTCTGGAAGGATCTGAATGAAGGGAAACCATGCATTGATCGACCTTTTGGTTCTGATCCAGATTCCAGATATCCAGCTGAAGTTCGATCACGGAAGGTGCTTCTTCAATGTAGAACGGGAAATAAGACATCTCGATTTCTTCATT
>DMBB01000243.1 GCA_003446295.1 Erysipelotrichaceae bacterium | reverse complement strand
AAGGGCGATGTGCTCTGCCATACACTCGCAGGCAATAGTGAAGTTATGAAGGTCGTTGACGATGAAGGACACATCAAGCAGTGTGTTCTGGACGGCAGAGACAGAGGCGTGATCTTTGACCTGTCCCACGGAACAAATGCATACAGCTATGATACAGCTGAAGCAGCGTGGAAAGCAGGCTTCTTCACAGATACGATCTCCAGTGATCTTCACGGCGGAAACATCAGAGGACCGGTATACAACCTCGGTGTTGTTATGACAAAAGTCAGAGGACTGACGCAGAAGCCCTGGTGTTGGATCCTGAACAAGACGATCGCTGCACCTGTTGAACTGCAGGGCATCAAGGACAAGGAAACAGAACTGAGAGAAGGCATGAAAGCCGATATGACGGTCTTCAAGATCGAAAACGGCGAATTCACATATCTGGATTCCAAGAAGGAAAGCAGAACATTCTCTGAAAAGGCAACAGCTGTCTACACATGCACGGGTACAAAAGTATACACATGCAGGGACAGAGCATCTGAATAAATATCACGAACTTCCGGACCATCTTGCATCCGGGAGTTCTTTTTCTATGGCGGAAAAACAAAAAGGAGATGTGTGTCTCCTTATTGCTGTATCGCAGATCATTCTGCTGTTTCTTCGCTGTGCCTGTGGCGCCTGTGACGCGGGCTGTGCTCTTTGTTTCCGATGATCTTGCCAAGCAGATCATTGAGCTGTATTTTTTCCTCTTCGCTCAGTGAACCGAAAAGATCGTTGAAGCGCTCTTCCCGTTCATCACGGATCTCTGCTGCACGGGCACTTCCTTTTTCGGTCAGGGTGATCAAGGTTGCACGTTTATCTTCGGGATCGACATTGCGTACAATGTATCCCTCGTCTTCCAGTATGTTGATAAATTCAGACATAGAAGAAGGATTAACGTGCATCATTTCAGCCAGTTCTTTCTGATGGATGCCTTCTCTGGAAGAGATGGTCAGCAGAAGATGTTCTCTGGCGAGAGGCGGGCGTCTGTGCATCGGCGGACGCTGGCAGTTTTCAGGACCCTCAGGAGGACGGTTCTCGTTCATCGGACCTTCGGGACGACGGGGCTCCGGCATACTCATGCGCATTCTTCTCTGCAGGTGCATCAGTCTGCGGAACAGCTGTTCATTGACTGTAAGTTCTCTCATTTTAATACCTCCTGTACCTCTTAATAATTCGGTAACCGAACTAAACATATCACAAACGCGAATGCTGTCAATATATTTCGGTAACCGAATTAATATTTTTGCGAATTGTTCGCTTTTTTTTAACTTTTCGGAGGATGTTCCTGTTATCATTGTTTGAGTAAAAAGGGGACGGTGACATGGGAATTGCTGTATTTGGCGCAGTATTTGTGGATATTAAAGGATATCCGCTCTCACAATATATTCCCGGAGGCAGAAATGTCGGAAGGGTCGTACAGGTTCATGGCGGTGTCAGCAGAAATGTTGCGGAAGATATTGCCAATCTTCATCTGAAGCCGACTTTTATCAGCGTTGTTGATGAAAGCGGCATATCAACTGACGTTCTGGACAGACTGAAACGGAAAAAAGTAAATACGAAGTATATCAGGCGCACAGCGGACGGACTGGGTACCTGGCTTGCGGTTTTTGATAATCAGGGAGATGTTACTGCTTCGATTTCCAAGCGTCCCGATCTTTCGGAGATCGAAACGATACTGGATGAATACGGGGATGAGATCTTCTCTTCGGCAGACAGCATTGTCATTGAAATCGATATGGAAGAGAACCTGGTCAGCAGGATCCTGGAACTGGCAGAACAGTATCAGAAAGAAGTGTATGCTGTTGTTTCCAATATGTCGATCGCAATGGAACGCAGAGGAATGCTGGAAAAGGTCAGCTGCCTTGTATGCAATCAGCAGGAGGCTGGTCTGCTGTTTTCGGTCAACTACGATCACTGCAGCGTACAGGAACTGGCAGAAGATATCAGAGGCCGTGCTGAGCAGGCCAAGATCAGACGCCTGGTCGTAACAATGGGCGAGAACGGAGCTGCGTATACTGAGACAGGATGCGGTTCAGGTTATTGTTCTGCGAAAAATGTAGATATTATAGATACGACCGGCTGCGGGGATGCGTTCTTTGCAGGGGTTGCGGTCGGACTGACATACGGCAAGACGCTGAAAGAATCATGCGAGATCGGAACTGTTCTGGCATCCAGTGTGATCGCTACCAATGAAAGCGTATGCCCATCCTTCAGACCGGAAGAATTCGGACTGAAGATCTGAAACAACAGGGGGAAGGTTATGACAAAGAAGAAACGGATCGGACTATCACCGCTGCTGACGCTGGTGCTGTGTCTTCTGACAGCAGCTGCTGGCGGTGCTTATACGGTATTGTCCCTTGCGGAAGAAAAGTACGGAGGAGATCATTCGGCTTATACAAAGCAGGCAGTCAGGGAACTGAGCAGCGGCTCCATGGAATACAAACTGGCTGAAAAAGTGCTTGGTGCCGAGCAGCTGGCAGCTCTCAGAGCACCGGATCAGACCGCTGATGCAAATGAAGCACTGCTGTCTGAACTGTCGGAGGAAGAGATCGATCCCGACACAAACGGAGACGGCGTATATATTGAACATATTTATTCCGCAACATATGAAGGATACATGATGGTCGTGAAGGACCCGAAAAAGGTGTTTGTTGCGATCAATCCGGATATGGGAAGCGGAAGAGCAGCACCTGAACTGGAAGACTATGTTGAAATGCATAAAGCACTTGCCGGCATCAACGGCGGCGGTTTTGAAGATGCAGGCGGTACAGGCAACGGCAGTATTCCTGCCGGAATCACGATCATCAACGGCAGACTGATCAGCGGCGGATCTCCTCAGCCGATCCTCGGTATTACAAAGGATCATAAGCTTGTGACTTTGACAACGACCGGACAGGGTGCTCTGGATATGGGTGTTGTTGAAGCGGTCACATTCGGACCGACGTTTATTACAAACGGCAAAGTTACCTATGTTCCGGGTACAGACAATCTGAATAACCTGAATCCCAGAACTGCTGTAGGACAGACCAAAGACGGTACATTCCTGCTGCTGGTCATTGATGGAAGAGGACCTTCTTCCTTTGGTGCAAAGTATGAAGATGTCGTAAAGATCTTCCAGGATTATGAGGCTGTTATGGCCGGCAATCTGGACGGCGGAAATTCAAGCGTCATGATCTATAACGGAAGATATGTTCATTATCCGGTATCAATGTATGATTCCAGAAACCTTCCTTCGGTTCTTCTGGTCAGGGGGGATGAATAATGGCAAAGAGAAAAGTCAGACCCTCTATGGTGATCCTGTTTGCGGCATTGACAGCAGCGGCGTCATTCGGCGGCGGTCAGCTGTATGTGCGTTCACAGGCGAAAAAATATGCTGAAGAAGACGCGGCTATGCCGGAAACAGCAATGAACTCATATATTGAACGTTTATCTGCCAATCAGTTTGAAGGCATCTATGAAACAACACAGAAGATCTCTGCCGGCTATGATACGGAAAATGTTTACAACGAGAAACTGGCGAAACTGTTTGTACAGTCTGAACCGCTTCATGCTGTGAAAACAGGAGAAACGGGAGACTCTGTTTCTTACCGTATTTATTCCGATACAGCAGCGATCGCTGATGCATCATTGCTGAAGAACGGAAATGAATGTGAACTTGCTGTGCCGTTAAAGGGACAGGAATCCTATACACTGGAAGTACCTGCCGGCTCACTTGTTTCCATAAACGATATTCCGTTTACAAAGGATATGCTTGTAGAAGCCGATGTTCCTGCAGCAGTATGCTCACAGATGCCCTCAGGAACAACTGTGCCGCATATGGATATCTACCGGATCGAAGGACTGCTGGGAGAACCTGAAATAACGATCAGCGGTATTGCGAAAACAGCAAATGTAAAGAACGTACTGAGCGGAAACCTGATCGTCGGTGAAGAGGTGACGGATCAGAACATCCTGGATATGATCATCAGGTACGGCGAAACGATCGCAAAGTTCCCTGCACAGGAAGCGACACTTGGGGATGTAGCAGCCATCTCATTCACACAGTCATACTGGTATCAGAGATATCAGACTGTACAGAATTACTGGTTTACATCTCATTCCATCTCCAATTTTTCCAATGAAAAAGTACTGAAATGCATCAAGCTTGATGATGATACGATGCTTGCCCACGTTGTATTCGACTATTTTGCCGATAATGGTGAAGTACACAGAACATGGCATATCGGATATCAGATGACATTGATGAAGTCCGGTGATACATGGAAGGTTGCGAACATGGGAATCGATAATGAACTGAATCCCAATACAGTGGATCCTGAATCCGATCCTGAGTGATTATAGATAAGAATCAGCAGACTGAAGAACTGCAGCAGACTGGTTTGTGCAGACAGCTCAAACCCGGGGATGCTGCAGTTTTTGAATGCAGAAATAAAGCTATGCAAACAGCATGTCTGGTTGACGGAAATAGACCTTAAACAATTTGTTATAATCTTAATAAATATGTGATTGCTGTTTGCATTAGGGGGAAGATATGAATAATCAGTTAAAAAAGGTCCTTTCGTGCATGATAAGTCTGCTGCTCGCTTTTAATTCAGTCCAGACGCCTGTAAAAGCAGAAGAGGAAATAGCGACGGAAGAAGAAACCGTTGAAGAAGTTCAGGAAGTGATTGAGGAAACTCAGGAAGAGATGACTGAGGTTACTGAAGAATCTGAAGTTACAGTCGAGGAAACTGTTCCGGAAGAACAGGAAACACCTGAAGGTGAGTCTGCGGAAGAAACCGAAGATGCTGTATATGCGGAAGAAGCTCCTCAGGATACAGAGGATTCTGAAGCTTTTGACACTTCCGGTGATTATGAATATACAGTGAATAATGAACAGATCACGATCACGAAATATACAGGAAGTGATACTGTTCTTACCGTACCTGCACAGATCGAAGGGATGCAGGTTACTGTTATTAATTCAAAAGCTTTTTCCGGATGTTCAGATCTGATAAAGGTAGAACTCCCCGAGGGACTGACAACGATCTATGCATATGCATTCGAGAACTGCACATCACTGGAAGAGATCAAACTCCCTGACAGTATTACAACAATGGGATACATGGTATTCCGTAACGATACAGCACTGACAACAGTGAATTACCCGAAGAACTATACAACGTCCATCAATGAACATGGCGCATCATCCGGTCAGAGAGGATCATTGTTCTCCGGATGTACATCGCTGGAAACAGTCAGTATCCCGGAAGGGACGGAGACGATCGCATCATATGTATTCCAGAATTCAAGTATCACGCATATTGAGATCCCGG
>DMBB01000303.1:2856-3659 GCA_003446295.1 Erysipelotrichaceae bacterium | reverse complement strand
GTACTGACAGTCGGCTTGCCGTAGACCTTCCCGAGCACAGCTGTCAGCGTACATGTTTTGCCGATCACCATGGAATTGGTGTCATCAATAATATTCACGTTTTTTACCGGAACAGTCAGGAAGATACCGGATGAAGGCATCGTGACCTTCACTTTGACTGCAGCCTTTTTGCCTGAGCCATCGGATGCTTTGCATGTGATGATCGTTGTGCCTGCTTTCAAAGCTGTCACCGTACCATCTGACGCAACTTTCGCTACTTTAGGCTGACTGGATGTCCAGATCGGTCTTGTCTCTGCCTCTCCGATAGCTGTCGTCAGGACAGCACTCAGACTGATCACATTGTCTGTCTGATCTGTCTCGGGCAGATCTGCCGCATAGGCTGATGCAGACCGGACCGGTTCATTATTCATCAATACTTTAACGGATGTTACTTTATGGCATACTGTAACAGCATACTCACCTTCCACACCTGATCCGTCTTTTGCGGCAGCCCGTACTGTGATCACAGTACCTTCCGGGATGCCTTTCTTGACACTCAGCAATCCGGTTTTATCGATCGATGCGTAACTCTGATATACCGGATCGGATACATCAGCGATGCTCCATGAGACTTTCCTGTTGTTTGCTGTTTTCGGCAGGACAACAGCTTTCATCTGCAGCGTCTTTCCTGGCAGGATCCCGCTTCTGCCTGCCATGGTAATACTGTCGGAAAGCCGTTTGACCGTGACCTTGCATTTTGCTTTTTTCACTGTGTTTTGGAACTTTATCTTCAGCCAGATATATGTTTCTCCTTTTCCGGCTGC
>DMBB01000303.1:0-2698 GCA_003446295.1 Erysipelotrichaceae bacterium | reverse complement strand
CCGTCTTCCAGCGTGATCTCTTTGACCCCGACTTCCGCAGTTCCGGCATTCAGTTCTGAATAACCAAGTGTCATTCTTGTATTGATCAGACTGATCTTTTCGATCTTCTGATCCGTTATCGAAGGAATCGGACCTCCGGTCCTGATCTGCAGGGATGATATATCACTGATCACTCCGGTACCGCTGATCACGGCTGCCTTGACTGTCAGTACTGTATTGTACGGCAATCCGGACAGATCTGTTTCTTCGGTATACACGTCACCGCAGACAACCTTTTTATTTCTGACAGCCGGTTTCTTACCATCCAGTGTATAAACGATCATTGCTCTGTCATCCGGATCAACTGCGCTGATCGACAAAATATTGGTATCGCTGTCGAAGGAGATCAGCGGAGCTGACTCTTTTTCTCCGAACAGCTTCTTCAGAGAAACGATACCGGCACCCATCTCTCCTTTCACAGATGAAGATCCGGCTTTTATAATACGCTCCATCTGATCCGGTGCTGTATAGCCATATGCGCTCATATAGAGCGCTGCGCTTCCTGCCGCAACAGGTGATGCCATTGAAGTTCCATTCATCGTACGGTATGCCGATGTCGATCCGTAACGATAATATGACGAACTGATCTCAGATCCGGGAGCGGAAATATCACACCAGTCCCCGTAACATGAATAAGGTGCTCTGCCACCTGTTCTTCCGACTGCAGCCACGCCGATCACGTGATCATACGCTGCGGGATAGCATTTCACATTTGTGCCGTAATTTCCCATTGCGGCAAACATCGTAGTTCCTGATTCATAGGCTTCTGTCACAGCATCCTGAACTGTCTGACTGTAGGAAACAGTTCCGAAACTCAGGTTCATGATCCATGTGCCGTCTTCAGCAGCCATCAGAATAGCTTCTGCAATATCAGCTGCTGCAGCAGAGTTTCCTCTGAATACATTGTAGGAATAGATCGTAGTATCCGGTGCTATTCCGGCACCCCCTGCTCCATTGCCCAATGAGCCAGCAATGATTCCTGCAACATGTGTCCCGTGTTCATTGGAGGGACTTGTTGAAATATTGCCGACAGGACGAAGCACGACCTTTCCTGAAAGTTCTTCATGGTTTTCCTGAACGCCTGAATCGATGACAGCTACCTTCACTTCAGGACTTCCTGTTGTAATGCCCCAAGCCTCAAATGTACCGATCATATCATGGTACCACTGCCAGCAGTACGATTCCTGTGTCGTATATGATACCTGCTTTAATAAAGGATCTGGGGCTTCAAGCGTATCGATCCAATATTCCCAGTCTGTCTTTTCAGGTACCTGAACAGATTGCAGCAGTGATCCCTGTACGATCATTTCAGGCTCATCATCAGCCGGTTCATCCAGGTATATCAGCCAGTTCGCATCGACTGCAGGCAGGACAGAATCAGGATCCATACCTGTTTCAACAGCTTCATATACGTTCATCCCGTCTTCAGGAAGCCGTATTACCGCTACATGCGTGCTGTACGATATCAGTTCTCCTCCATAAGCGATGGCAGCCTGTCTGGCATATTCCTCAGATTCCGCGATCAGCGTGATCTCATCTGCTCTATAGTCTGTGCCCTCTGTTTTCTCAGACAGCATTTCAAGTACCTGGTGCTCAGCCATCTGCTGTTTTCTCACCAGCTGTTCTTCAGTGATCTCAAAATACGATTCTTCTTCAGTATCCTGGATATCACTTTCTTCTGAAGGAATCGGCTCCGGTTCCTCAATCTCAGCTTCCTGCTCAGGCAGCTCTTCCTCTGTTTCAGCTTCAGCAGACTTTTCTTCCTGATCAGTCCCGATCAGCTCCGTTTCTTCATTATTTGTCTCCGGCAAAACCTCTGTACTGAGTTCTCTTTCTTCAGCAGGCTCTGATGTTTCTGATGGTTCTGTCATTTCTTCCGCATGCACAGGAAAAGCCTGTGCAGCCAAACATATCATCAGCAGAAATGTTGTATATCTTTTCATGGTGCCTCCTGAATCATTCAAATCATGCAATCGTACAGTTTGCGGAACAAAGCCAGATTTATCTTTGCTGTTGATGATACCGCCCATACGCAGAACGGCTCTTGCTGTTATTTTACAATATTGCCTGCCTGCATTGTATCTTTATTGCCGCTTTGCGCTGTATTTGCAAAGAAAAAAGACAGTCCGCTGATTATGGACTGCCTTCTGAATAGTTTCGAATCTACAGATTCCTTCCGGATACACTCAGTCGATTCAGAGCCTTTTCCAGTGCGATCCTTGCACGCTGTATATCCAGGTTCGGATTGTTGGCCGCAAGTCTCTTCTCTGCACGCTGTCTTGCAGATTCTGCACGTTCAACATCGATCTCTTCCTTCGACTCGACCGCATCTGTCAGGATTTCAGCCAGATTATCACGGAAGTAGAATAACCCTCCGGCTACAGCATATTCCTGCCTGCCGGTAGTTTCTTCCGCTGTCATCTTTCCGATCTTCAGCATCGTTACCAGCGGCATATGATTCGGGAGAATTCCCCGTTCACCGTCTGTTGTTACGATATTGATGATCGAAGCGTCCATTTCTTTATATACTCCCTTCGGAGTCACGATGCGGCAATGAATCATCATTTCAGTGTCTCTGCCTTCCTGACTACATCTTCGACTGTGCCGACAGACATGAATGCCTGTTCAGGCAGATCATCATATTTACCGTCAAGAATTT
>DMBB01000099.1 GCA_003446295.1 Erysipelotrichaceae bacterium | reverse complement strand
CTGCCATGCAGCTGGTCGGTCAGGTTCATCAGCCCACCAGGACATAATACTTTATTACCCAGAAGACCAAAAGATGGAGCGGGTAAAAGACATAGAAAATCCATTTATTGACAGGCGACCTGCTTCCCGATTTGCCGTTATAGCAGAGCAGTACCGGGATCACAAGAAACATTCCCGCCTGCCAGAGTTCTCCATACCAGTGATGCCCGTTCATCGCAAGGAAAACAGCAGCGCTTACGACCTGTATGGTGCAGATGAGCGAATAATACTTCATCTGAGCCTGCCTGTCATTACGATTCATATAAAACAGCCATGCTATCAATGGACCGATGACGCCCCAGTCACAGCAGAACGTGACCATAATCAGAGCAAAAACGGTAAGTCGGTTCACCAGACGATTCCGTATGCTCTCCGCGGCTGTCAGCATCAGAAATGTTACAAACAATGTGATGATCACATTGAAGTCCGGTTTCAGCAGCGAATTGTAATGTGACAAAGCGTATGGTATCTGTGATATCAGGCCAAAACCAAGCAGCCTGATGCCATATTTCTTGCGCGATGAAGTGTGAGTGAATCCTTCAACAAGAAAAAACAGCATGATAGGGGCCGTTAATCTTCCGATCACACGCATAAGCGAATACACAGCGATACGGGACGGTGCGGCTTCCGACAGGCCCGCTGACAGGAAAAACATCGCAATATGATCGATAAGCATGGCCAATACAGCCAGATACTTGATCTGATTTCGGTTCAATGTTCGGTTCATGATGCTTGTGCCTCCGCTGTGCATGGTATTCAGCGTGAATCTGCTTTATGAAAAACCAGTCTGTTGTCTGATGAATCTTACAGTTACAGCCAATGAAGCAGGTCTCTTTCTGAGTAATTCTTGGATTCCAGAGTGATACTCCTGTCCGGGAAAACTTCTTTGCAGATCCTCAGTTCCAGATCCTGCCGATGCATGAAATGGCGGATCAGATCTTCTTCTCCCTTTAGACCGCGGGATCTTGCATAAGGACAAGTGTCAAAGAATCCCAGCATCATCGGAAACCATAATTCATTGCCCTGTTCATCCGATCTTTCTTTCCGGATAACTTCCAGATTTTTCCGGATATCCTTCGACTTGAGATACAGAATGCGGTATTCTTTCCCGGCCAGCGCTTCGCGGACCTGCCTGTAAAATGACAGGATTGCTTCATCATCTGCCTGCCGGAACAGAATCATATCCTCCACGGTATTCTGGAACAGAGAGCACTCAAAGATCATGCGGTCCGATGCCCAGCTCCTGTAGCGGCCGAGCACAATCGATTGAAACAGATCGAAAGGAATCCGGTTATTGTATATCTCATACTGTTCCAGATCCTGATAGAACGTTCGGTTATCCGCCGTAATTTTCGTATAGCAGATGATCTTTCTGCATGCTTCAGAATATGTCTTTTCTTCGATCTGCGAACGCATATCAGGATACTTTTCCAGAATCCTGCGATACTGATCATCATCAACATAGGCGCACCATGAAAGCTCAACCGGTGAGTATTCGCCTTCCAGGACTGCGGTATAACCGGGATTCATATTGGAAAGCTTCTGAACCAGTGTGCTCTTGCCGCTACCCTGTAATCCTTCTACGAAATAATTCATGGCAATGTACTCCTCAATTCCTTCCAGAGTCCGCTTGAAAGACTGTCTGTTGCGCCAGATTCCGATTTACAGGAAATCTCCGATATCTCCAAGCAGCTTTCCAAGGCTGTGATACTTCCCGGAATAGATGACAGGATCGAGAACCGTCAGGTCCACGTCAAACGGATCTCTGCAGGAAAGCCGCTCGTCCATCTGGATATTCCGGACAGGGGAGAAAAACGATGTGGAGTTCCCGGTCTCTACGATTCTGGCTACCTCGCATTCATAGATCCAGCGGCTCTGTTCCAGTACCGGGACGTCCAGTACTTCCCCACGGCCAGCCTCATACATAACCCCGTCCTTGGGACCGTCCGAAGCATGACGGGACCCAAAATAGTCCATCAGCGGCAGCATATCCACACTGACCAGGTTTGCGCTGAAGACGCCTGTGCGCAGTACATTCTGTTTCGTTCTCTTCGAGCCAAACATGCTGATAACCAGCATATATCCGTCGTCTTTCTCCTGGGTAACGCTGATCCAGGTGATCGGCGCGAAATTCGCCGTCCCGTCTTCATTGTTCGTGCCGATAATAAAAGCAGGCTGGACACACATGGAATAGATCGGCGCGACAGATCTTCTTTTCACCATCGTTTCTCACCTCCATGTCAGGGACTCAAAAAATGTAACATCAACGGTTGTTTCGCGCATATTCCATATATGGCCGGTTTCCTTTTCCGGGTTCTTTCCGGAGAGATGGATTTCCGCATTCTTCTGATCTGCGCCGGCATGGACCTGCCGGGTCTTTTCGGAACGATTGCCACATCCGCCTCAGATGATCCGGAATCCGATCAGCATCCGGGCTGCGGCATGCAGCCGGCCGGTCAGGGAATGCCGGTGCTTTTGATACCCTTGCTCGATTTCTGCTGCATGGCATCCCCGGTCATCTCGAAGCCTTGGGTCTACATTTCATGAATCGTTCAATTTCTTTCTGAATATCTGTTTTTTTGCGAACGATGGATCATTTATCTGCGGAGGCAGATGAAAACCGCCGGATCGGAACTGCTGTGTGAACGGTCACAAAACCCTCTGACCATTCACCTTCAGGGAAAACTGCGCGTCCAGAATCCTGGCAGCATGTGAACACATGGTCATGCGGCCAAGAAATATATCGAAGTATTCATACATCGTACAGATGTTTTCATCGATGGTCAGATAGAGCGTGATCCGCTTCTCTTCAGCTCCGCATCTGAGTCTTGTAGCGGTTACTGCATAGTTCACACGGTCGTGTATATCGAACAGGATGGGATCTTTTGGACGGACACGGCTTCTCCGGACATCGGTCTTATCCGCGATGATCAGTGCCGCGGAGACTGGATCCGAGGCAACTCCGTCGGATTCATCATGGTTGGCGATGGCGGAGACAATATGCACCCGATCCTGAAGATCCAGGTCTGTTTCCTTCAGAATCTCATTAGCCAATAAAGCGCCATACTCCGCATGGTGATGTCTGTTGATCGCGTTTCCTATATCATGCATGAAACCTGCGATCTTTGCCAGCCTGATCATATCCGGCCCGTAGCCGAAGGAATTCAGGATATCAGCTGCTCTTTCTGCGACGAGTTTTGTATGGACGGTTGAGTGGTCCGTATACCCCAGTGTATCCAGAATCATACTGCCCCGCTCATAGTATTCAAGTATTTCCCTGTGGCTGACAATCTCTTCGTACGTCATCTTTCTTCGTCCTTTCCTGCAGATTTCCGGTTCGCTGATTTTTCGGAAAACCGGAATTCAGCTGTTCTGTATCATTTGCCGTATGGTGTCTGCATACCGGTCCGCATGATTGATGGAAAACTCACCATGCCGAAAGTCGTTCAGGCGGTGCAGCCTGCAGGACGGGCGAAGACTGCAGATGGTTTCTGCTGAGCGGCGTATCGATGCGGTTTCTTTTTCCCCGACATAAACATGAATCTCCGCAGATGATTCTCTGAACGCATCCTTCAGTGCATAGGACGTGCTTGCCTTGAGAAAAGCGATCATGTCCTGTTTCCGTATCTGGCAGGTATCCCGGTAATAATCTTCAAATAGTTCGTTTTTCATGTGCAGTGACCGGAACTGCAGCCTGGCAAAGCTTCGATTCCTGATCAGTCCATAGCTGGTGCCGAAAGTCGGAGCAATCAGTGCACTGGTCAGCTTTGATGGAATGACGGATGCACTCTCGACCAGAGCAAAGGAGCAAATATCTTTGCGCTGCGACAGCATTTCGAGCAGAATCTGCCCGCCGAGCGAAAGACCGCCGATCAGAAGCACTGAGCCATTCATGTACTTATCGATAAAGGAAATGATCTCGGAGGCATTTTCCTCAATCGTCGTAAAGGGACGGTCGCTTCCGGCATGTCCGTCCAGGATGGGCAGAATGATGTGGTATTCCTTCTGAAGAAGTTCCGCCGCCTCCCGATAGTTCCACCA
>DMBB01000216.1 GCA_003446295.1 Erysipelotrichaceae bacterium | reverse complement strand
GCAACCAGTACGCCGACGATCCGGCTCTCCCTTGCCGGGGGAATGATGATCGCCAGGAACATACCGTACAGCGCGATCATCATTCCCCCGGCAAGGGAGAGCCGGATCGTCGGCGTACTGGTTGCTGTTTGCTTCCTGCTGTCATGGCTGTGTTCTGTGCTGCCTGCTGTTTCTGCATTGAGTTCAGGTACCAGGACGATCATTCTGACCATCGGTATCTCGACCATTGCGGCACTGCTGTTCCCGCACACAGATGAGGAGGCATCATGACACGCAATCCGTATCTCTATATTCTGATCATGGCTTCGGTGTCATTCATGATCAGGGTGCTTCCCCTGACACTGATCCGCAGGCCGATCACCAACCGGTTCCTGAAGTCGTTCCTGTACTATGTGCCGTATGTGACACTGGCAGTCATGACATTCCCGGCGATCATCCAGGCAACACAGTCACCGTTAGCCGGTGCAGCTGCCCTTGTGATCGGAATCATCCTGGCATGGATGAATGCAGGACTGTTCCCCGTTGCAGTGACCTGCTGTATGGTCGTTCTGATCCTGGAACTGTTCCTTTGACACCTGTTCCTGCAGGTGTTTTTTTTTTTACAGTGTGAATGTTCAGCTTATCGTTCTGTTTCTGAAAATTTGGTATACTTGATTTCGTTATGACAGCATCACAGAAGAAATTCAATCCTGCCCTGATCCCGGTGATCTTCACCCTGGCATGGCCTACCATGCTGGAGCAGTTCATGTCGGTGGCAGTGCAGTATATCGATACGGCAATGGTCGGTTCTCTCGGTACCTACGCAACCGCGGCAGTCGGTTCCACGACAACGGTGAACTGGCTGGTCGGTTCCACAATATCTGCGATGAGTGTCGGCTTCCTTGCCTATATTTCTCAGGCGAAAGGCGCTGAGGACTATGACCGTGTTCATAAAGCAAGCGCCCAGTCGGTTCTGATCGTACTGATCGCAGGCATTCTGTTTACGGTCGTGACAGCTTCCCTGTCACAGATGGTGCCTGTCTGGATGCAGGTCGATCCTTCCCTCAGACAGATCGCGGGTCAGTATTTCCTGATCCTGTACCTGCCGATGCTGTTCAGAGCTGCCACTACGGTCTTCTCTACTGTGCTCAGAGCGATCGGTGATACCAAAACACCGATGAAAAACGGTGTTATCGTCAATATTGCCAATGTCCTCATGAACTTTCTGCTGATCTATGAGCCCAGGACCATTCATCTGTTCGGACTATCCATTCCGATGTGGGGAGCCGGCATGGGCGTGATCGGCGCTGCTGTTGCAAGTGCGCTGGCGTTTGTACTGGGCGGTCTGCTGATTACCGTGAAGCTGTTCCGTCATCCGGAGGTCTCTCCGCTTGGCTGGAAGATGACGCCTGACAAAGAGGTGCTGATACCGTGTCTGCGCGTCGCCCTTCCAAACATGCTGCAGAGGTTTGCCACATCATTCGGCTATGTGATATTCGCATCCATGATCAATTCCCTTGGCGGTCTTTCGACTGCTGCGCATACGATCGCCAATACCGTAGAGTCTGCGTTCTATATTCCCGGCTATGGCATGATGACAGCCGCTGCTACCCTGACCGGAAATGCGATCGGTGCCAGAGACAGGGAACGTCTGAAACAGATGCCGGTCATGATCATCTTCTGCGAGGTATCCATGATGATCATTTCCGGAACACTGCTGTTCCTGTTTGCGCCGAATATGGTATCCGTATTCTCACATGATCCGGATGTTATTGCCTTGTGTTCCAAAGTACTGCGCATGGTTGCCTGCTCAGAGCCCTTCTATGGAATATCCATTGTGATCGAAGGAATGCTGATGGGAGCAGGACAGACCAAGGTACCGTTCGTTCTGAATGTCAGCGGTATGTGGTGCATCCGTATCCTGGGTACCTTCCTGTGCATACACGTATTCCATCTCGGGCTGATCGCTGCCTGGGTATGCATGATCTCCCACAACATGGCAGTCTTTGTCTGCTATCTTCTATACTACAAAAGAGGAACCTGGAATCCGCTCAATGAGCAGACAGCGTGATTCTGCAGTACTGATACCGAACAATACCCGAAAAAAAGCCTGAGATCACAGTTTCTCAGGCTTTCTGTTATGTATAGTATTCTGCTGTTCAGGACATTGTCCTGGATGTGACAAGTCTCACACCTGTTCCTGCCAGGTTCTCCGTCAGTACGGTTCCGATCTTGATCGGAGCCTGTACTTCCATTTGGCGGATCTCCTGCATGGCTTCACTCATCTTATCCAGCGGGATCGCCTGTTCAGTAATGACAGGGATGACTCTGGCGGATGCACCGGTGATCCTGACTGTGCTTGTCAGGATGCGCATCGGCTGTATGCATTCCTGGATCGCATATTCCTTACCTCTGGGACAGGTATTGCCTGTTACGGAAATGACTTCTTTTCCGTCCAGCACGACATGCACACGGCATCCCATCGGACAGTTGACACAGATCAGTTCCTTTTCCTGAGTCATTTCAGTTCCTCCATTTCGATCACAAGATCGCCTGTCAGTTCATTCAGCTGACTGTCTGTTAATGTGATGCGCTCCATCTCGGAAGGCATCAGTTTGGTGCGGTTCAGCTGACGGATCACTTTTCCGTCACTGACTGCCCTGATGACAGCTTTGTCAGCCAGTCCTTTTGTACGGAAGAAGAATTCTTTCTTTTCCTTCACTTCACCCGGATGCACGATCGCCGGAACGACATAGCTGATGCCGTCTCCCGGTTTCACGAATACATGTTTGTTCTGCTTGAGTCCGTTCTTCAGGTAATCGGCTGCACCCTGTCCGGCACGCTGTGCCTGCAGTGTAACGAAGTCTACCAGGTCATGGACATGCAGTCCGTTGCCGCATGAGAAGACACCTTCGACATTTGTCATGTAGTCTTCATCAACGATCGGTCCGCGTGTTTTCGGATCCAGCACGACGCCTGCTTCTTCGGCAAGGTGATTCTCAGGAATCAGTCCTACCGACAGCAGCAATGTGTCGACATTGAAGTACTGCTGTGTTCCGGGGATCGGTTTTCTGTTTTCATCCACCTGGGACAGTTCGATCCGGCTCAGTCTGTCTTTGCCGTAGATGTGCGTAACTGTATGGCTCAGATACAGCGGGATATTGAAGTCATTCAGACACTGCTGGATGTTTCTCGGCAGTCCGTTGGAATACGGCATCAGTTCAGCCACGCCGTATACCTTGGCTCCTTCCAGCGTCATTCTTCTTGCCATGATCAGGCCGATATCGCCTGAGCCGAGAATGAATACCTTTTTGCCGACCATATAGCCTTCGATGTTCAGGTAGCGCTGTGCCTGTCCTGCCGTGAAGACGCCTGCGGGACGCTCACCCGGGATCTCGACAGCACCGCGGTTGCGTTCATAGCAGCCTACTGCCAGGATAATGGCATCCGCTCCGATCGTGACACAGCCTTCTTCGGCATTCATGTATTCGATCGTTCTGTCGGCATGCATATGGGTGACCATGGTATTCAGTTTGAT
>DMBB01000371.1 GCA_003446295.1 Erysipelotrichaceae bacterium | reverse complement strand
TCCAGCCTGAGCACATCGAGACCGATTTCTTTGAATACAGACAGGTCATCCGGTTTCGCGCCGACCTGATTGAAAAAGCGTGCGTTGCAGTCTCCGTACACCAGCATGCCGTGCTGATGCGCGATCTTTGTGAGTCCTTTGAAATACGAAAGGACTTCCTCAACAGTTCCCGGTACAGAGAACAGACTGGTGAAGACACGGGTAAATCCGTATCTGAGCGCAAGCGTCAGATATGCGTCGATCTGTTCTGCGGTTTCCTGTTCAGGATAAAGTGAAACGCCTAATTGGATCATAATGCCCCTCTGCTTATATTCTTGAAAGCAGTCTGTTGATGTGGATCACCAGATACAGGGCTTCTTCATTGTTGACAGGCTGCGACAGCTGTTCTGTCAGATACGCACAGATCTTCTTCACACATTCCTGGGAATCCGGATAATGATCCTTCAGTTCTTCGTACAGATCCGTGTTCCGGCTTTCGATCTGCTCATGGGAACTCAGTCTTCTGATCAGATAATCCAGATGTGAAGCGAAGCGGCTGTAATTGAAGCTGTTCCGGTCGATCGTGATGCGGAAGTCCTGCTCGATCATTTCCGTGCAGTGCTCCGTAATAGCAGCAGTATCCGGATATGCCGTTGTCCTCGGATTGATCCGGTCTGTGACAAAGTGCATTGCCAGCGTTCCTGCCTCCATCCTTGGGAGCTTGACACCGGTCATGCGTTCAATGATATGAAGTGCTTCTTCCGCCGCTCTCATTTCATCCGGGTACAGCTGGCCGATATCCTGCAGAAGCGGAAGTTCCAGATAGATATTGGAATCCTTTCGCTGAATGGCAAACTGCAGATGGTCAGCGAGCGTGATCGCAGAGGAAGAAGGAAAATCCAATGACAGTTCATTCGAGACATAGTCAATGATGTAGATCGCAGTATTGATGATGACAGTCGGTATGGTGCGCAGGACACCGTAATCCGTATCCTTGATATTGTAAAAAGTACGGTTGATCCTGCTCAGCGGTATGTCTTCTCCGGCTTTATAAAAACCAATGCCTTTTCCGAACGCAATGACTTCCCTGCCTTTTGAATCGACACAGTGTGCAATATTATTATTGATGTTTTTTATAACTTTCATAACCGTTCTCTAAAATAAAACTTCCAGAACACACCCGCACACTGATAAAAAGCAGTATGTCAAGGATAAGCCCCAAGAAGTCCTGAGTTACAAACCTTTATATCTATTTTTAGTATAGAACTTATGTAAGCGCTGTCAATTGATGAAATCATGATTTTCACTTTAAAATCAGACATTTATTCAAGTGTTCCTGAAAGTCCGAACAGCATATGAAAACGCAGAAATGACCGCTAACCCAACAAAAAACAGTATGGTTTCCCATACTGTCAGATCTCTTTTGCGAGTACTTCAGCTGCTTCCAGCAGACTGGAGCAGACATGAGCTGTCAGCGCCCTGATCTCATCTGTAGGCTGCAGCATGTCAGGGATCATGATGACCTTGGATCCTGCCGCATGTCCTGCCTTCACGCCGTTGAACGCGTCCTCAAACACATAGCAGTCTTCCGGAGCACAGCCGATATCAGCTGCTGCTTTCAGGAATACATCAGGAGCCGGTTTCCCGTGCGCAACCTCTTTGCCGGATACAAGCGCGTCAAAGTATTCTGCAACGCCTGCTGAATCCAGATTATGCCTGATCTGTTCTTTTGTGCTGGACGATGCTACCGCAATACGGTATCCGTGATCACGGAAGAACTTCAGGATCTCTCTCAGGCCCGGTTTCTCAGGCACTTCTTTCTCCAGGTCTTCATGCACCATTCTGTATACAGCTTCCTGGATAGGCTGCCCGTCTTCAACGTGATAGAAGCGTTCGATAATGGAATTCATCAGAGCTCCGTTTGTTCCGCAGATCGTGCTGCGGAATTCCGGATCAAGCACAACCCCCATCTCATCCGCTATCTTCTGCCAGTTTTTCTGAAAGACCTGTTCGGTATCAAACAGGAGACCGTCCATGTCGAAAATTGCACCTTTTGTCATATCATCACCTCACTTAAATCATACATGAAACTGCATCAAATATCATCGTTTGGATTATAATGGACCAAAGGAGAATTCTGCCATGAAAGAAATCGGCTATTACAACGGTGAAATGGGACTGCTGAATGAAATGAAGATCCCGATGCAGGACCGTGCACTGTACTTCGGAGACGGCGTCTATGACGTTACGTTTGCCTATAACCACCATCTGTTTGCAATGAATGACCATCTTGACCGCTTCTATAACTCCTGCAGAATGCTGGAGATCGATTTCCCGCTGACAAGAGAGGAACTGACAGCTGAGATCCAGAAATGCGTTGACGCAGCAGAAACAGACGGAGCAGTTGTCATTTACTGGCAGTCTTCCCGTTCCAACAGCAAGCGCAATCACGTTTACCCTGATCCTTCCAATCAGCCTACCCTGCTGATCACCATTACGGAAGCCAAACCCATGGACTACAGCATTCCGATGAAGCTGATCACCTGGGAGGATACCAGATTCTATCACTGCAACATCAAGACGCTGAACCTGATCCCCAATGTCGTTGCGTCACAACGTGCCAAAGAAGCAGGCTGCGGAGAAGCAGTGCTGCATAGAGGAAACCAGCTCACAGAATGTGCGCACTCCTCCCTGCTGCTGCTGAAGGACGGCGTTCTGATCGGTCCCAGACTGAATGAACTCATCCTGCCAAGCATTTCCAGAAAGCATCTGTTTGAGATCGCTGAGCAGCTTGGTGTTCCGACGGAAATGCGTGATGTCACAATGGATGAAGTATGGAACGCCGATGAAGTGATCGTCTGCAGTACAACGAAAGTCACTGCTGCAGCTGATACACTGGACGGAAAACCGGTCGGCATGAAAGACCGCGATCTGTTCCATAAGCTTCAGAAAGCATACTTTGACAGAGTCGAGAAAGAGATCGGCTGGAAACTCGGATAATACAGCTTAAAACTGCAGAATGATCTGCAGTTTTTTGATGCCGCCTGAAGCTTGTCAGAGGATCGTTCCCATCATTTTTTCGACGATCTTCAGCATTCTCGCAGAGATCTCCCTGCTGTCACTGAGCAGATCATACACAGCATCTTCGGAGAGCACTCCGCGTTTCAGATCCTGCGGCAGCTTGCCGTTTTCATCATCTTCGAAGTCCTTCATCCATTGTCTGCCTTCATAATACCTTGCAAGCTTCTGAAGATCCGCAAACGCTGTTTCGTAAATATACAGTGCATCAAGCATCTTGTCTGCAGCGTCCTGGCATGCATCAAGACGCTGTTCCATTGCGGCAATACGTTCAGTCTGTTTTGTCATTTCCCACCTCTGTATCACAGGATATTTCTCCTGACCCTGATATCAGATTATCACATTCCGCACCTGATGGAAGCCTTCAATGAGACAGTCCGATAAAAGAGGAAACACCGCGTTTTTCCGAAGTTTGCTTGATGGTGCTTTTTCTTTTTTGTAAAATGCAGTCATGAGAAAAACTTGTCTTGCCCTGTCACTGCTGATCCTGACGGGATGTGCTTCCCGGTCTGTCAATACACACGGAAGCGAACCTTCCGAAGAACCGGTCCTTCCGGAAAGCTGTGACAGCACATATATCAATGAAGAACTGGATTATTTCCTGAATGACGGCGATGAACTGCCGAAAGGTTATGAATGGTCCGTTGTATCAGGAGATGCAAAGATCATTGACGGCTGTCTGCACAAAACGGAATCTTCCGATGAATATGAACAGATCATTCTGTCCGCCAGAGACAGTACAGGTACATATGAACTTGAGAGACTGCTGCTGGATCCGTGGAGCGGATATATCATCAGCTATTTCAGCGAAAAAGGTGATGAAGCCGAGCGCATGAAGCTTGCATATACCTTTGACTGCAAATACTGGTTCAAGCTTTATGAAGACAAAGCTGTCCTGTCGGCAGAATCAGGAACGAAGCGTTTAAGAGACCCCGCTCTGTTCCGCAAGCCTGACGGAACATTCGGCGTCACCGCTACCCAGGGCTATGATACGGATTCCATCTATGTATTTGACTCACCTGATCTCATCACGTTTGAGAACGAGCGTCTCCTGAAGGTCAACGCTTCCACCGAAGACGCAAAGCTGTCGGAAGAACAGGCGTGGGCTCCGGAGATCTTCTGGGATCATACGATCGGCAGATACGTCATATTGTGGTCTTCCGTTAAGGACGGCAGTATGTTCTTCAATACATCATCCGATCTAAACGTCTTCTCATATCCGCAGGAGCTGGAACTGACTGATCACCCTGTCATTGACGGAACAGTCGTCAAAGACGGGCATCAATGGCTCATCTGCGCCAAGGATGAACGTGAACCGATGGAAGAACATTCACAGCTCTTCTTCGGTTTCTCCGATACATCATGGAATGACTGGCAGACAGTATCAGGACCTGTTACCGGACATCAGAGTGAAGGACCGATGATCATGAAGGATCTGGAAGGTCCCGGCTGGTATCTCTATTACGACGACTATACAAGATTCCAGTTCAAAGCACTTTATCTCTCCGGACTGGAGGATCCTTCCATCAGAGAGATCGAAGACAGCGAGCTGCTGATCCCGCTGGACGCTCCGGCACACAGCTATGCCCTTCCGGTCACCTGGAAGGAAATGGAACGCATACAGAACGCATACGGCACATGATCAAAACGGATGGGCATCCCCATCCGT
>DMBB01000363.1 GCA_003446295.1 Erysipelotrichaceae bacterium | reverse complement strand
TGTATTTGTCATGCGCAAAATCCCGGATCTGCACACAGTCCATGGCCACTATGCCTTTTTCCCTGGCCCGTCCCACTATGGATGTATGCATGAAGTTTTCATACATTTCCGGAAACAGCGTCAGATATGTGATTCTCACAGCAGTCCCTCAATTACATGCACGGTGATGCGGTTGGCATCCTCATCGATTTTCTTCACAAAGAACGGCACATTCGGAATCAGAACATCACTCTGACCTTCCCGTTCCACCCGCAGATTGTTCTGCGCTCCGTTTGTCTCTTCCACGTCAATGACGGTGCCGATGAAATGACCTTCCTCATCTTCAACTTCCATCCCGATCAGCTCATCAAAGTAGTACTCGCCTTCCGGCAGTTCATGACGGTCTGAATCGAGAATATAGACATCACAGTTCTTCAGCGGTTCAATCTCATTGATGGTCGGATACTCTTCAAAAGCAACCAGCGGATATCCCTTATGCACGCGGAATGAACGCACCGTTGCCGGCACCAGCTCATCGTTCACCAGAATAAGAACCGTATTGCCCTTCTCATAGCGGATCTCATCAAAGTCGGAGTAGCTCTCGATTTTCGCTTCTCCCTTAAGACCATGCGTATTGATAATCGTACCGATTCTGATATAACCCATACTACCTCCAAAAAGAAAGGATGCCGTAAAGCATCCTCAGATCTGTTCAAACGTAATGGAAACGCGCTTGTTCTCTGTATGGGAAGCGACAGCCATAACCTGCCTGAGAGCAGAAGCCATCATGCCTTTTCTCCCGATCAGACGCGCAATGTCCTCGTCCTTCGCTCTGACACGAAGCAGAACTTCACGGTCATTGTCGCCGGGCATCTCGGTAACTTCCAGATGCTCGCGATCTTCAACCATCGGTTCGACCAGATTCAGCAAAACCTTATCGAGTTCTGCCATGATCCCTTACTTCTTCGCTTTCTTTGCAGCTTCCTTTTCTTCATGGAACTGCTTCATGATACCCTGTCCGGACAGAATGTTGCGGACTGTATCGGAAGGCTGTGCACCTTTTCTCAGCCAGTCAAGCGCCTTCTCCGCATCAACGGAAACAGTAGCCGGATCGGTTGTCGGGTTGATATAACCCAGTGTGTCGATTGCACGGCCGTCTCTGCGTGTACGTGCATCCATTGCAACGATACGATATCTCGGAGCTTTCTTTGCGCCCATTCTTGTCAGTCTCAGTTTTACTGCCATAATACATTTCCTCCTTCGCGCAATGTCTATTATACACAGACGAATAAAGGTGTCAAGCAATTTTACTTGACACCTGTGTTTTTATACACCGCCTACCGCAATGGAAGGATCCAGTTCTGTTATAACAGCTTTGTACTCCTCGTAGATCTGTTCATGATTCGGCAGATGCGCATCATCCAGCTGATCAAACGGTATGACTTTAAAGGAATGATACCCCGGTGCGTAATACGTATACACAAGATCTGCTTTCACATCGGAGATTTCAATCGTTGTCTCACCCTTGTCCACGGTCTTGGTAATTGTCAGACCGCCGATCATACCGATCAGACGCTCCAGACCATCCTGGGCACTCAGCAGATTGCCCATTGCATAGAAGCACACGGAATCACCGATTCTCTCTGCCGGTTCAATGACATGGGGATGATTGCCGATGATAATGTCTGCACCTGCTTCCGCAAGCTGTCTTGCCAGGGCTGCCTGTTCATCACTGACACCCATATAGTATTCAATGCCCCAGTGCATAGCCGCAATCACGACATCTGCCTTTTCCTTTGCCCTGCGCACCTGATCCAGCAGTGCTTCCTCATTGCCCGTAAACACATTGACCAGGTATTCCTTGCCTTCCGGCGGCACCAGACCGTTGGTTCCGTACGTCCATGATACAAATGCATAGGTAATGCCGTTGATCTCATGCACGGGAATCTCCGCCTGCTCTTCCGCTGAAATATACGTACCGGCTTCCACAACACCGGTCTTGGATTTCCAGTATTCGTGTGAGCGCAGGATACCTTCTTCGCCGACGTCCAGGGAATGGTTGGTTGCCGTGGATACCAGGTTGAAGCCGATATCTGTCATATTGTCCCCGAATTCCTGCGGACTGTTGAACATCGGATATGTGGACAGTCCGAGTTCCGTACCGCCCAGCATCGTCTCCTGATTGTAGTAAGCAAGATCATACTTGGATACGATCGGCTCAAGCAGTTCAATCATGGAACTGAAGTCGTAGGAACCATCCGGCTGCATTGCATCATAGTACACAGCCCCATGCAGCAGACCATCCCCTGCAAAAAACAGGGTAGCCTGATACACTTCCGGTTCCGGCTCAGGTGTCGGTGTGGGAGCGGCTGTAGGTTCAACAGTAGCGGCCGGTTTGCTCTCCGGCACTCCGGCTGCCCTTGCGGCAATGCCGATTACCAGTGCCGCGCACAGAACCGCCAGCAGTCCGCCCATCGCTTTTCTGTTCATAATCTCCTCCAAAAAATGCTCTTCCGAAGAAGAGCGTTTGTTTTATCAGTTGCTGCCGATCTTGACTTTATTCCAGCGGTCGGAGAGTTCCTGACGGAGTGTTTCATTGAAGTGGAACACTTCATCCTTGTCATAACCGCTGCGCGGAATGTAAGCAGAGATACCGCCGTATGTGCCGCCATCTGCAGAGAGTTCTTCAAAGACCTTGCGGTTGACAGCTGTATAGCCGATTTCTTCGGAGTTCTGATAGGAAGCATCATAATCAGTGATGTAATCGATGAAGGCATGGGCAAGACCCGGGCATCCGGCATTTGCAGGAATGACCATTGCATCAACCCAGATATTGGTTCCCTGATCCGGCTCGATGAATGCCATATCCTCATTTTCGGAGAGGACATATGCAGCATCACCGGAATACATCAGAGCGATATCCTTCTCACCGTTCATCATTGCATCGATGACTTCATCGGTAACATATGCCGGTTCAACTGCCTTGTCCATGTTGACGAGCCAGTCAAAGGCAGCATCGATCTGAGCAGGATCATCGGTGTTCATGGAGTAACCGAGTGCCTTGAAGGCTACCATGAAGGCATCACGCTGGGAGTCATACATGAATACTTTTCCCTTGTATGTCTCATCCTGCAGGATATCCCAGCCCTTTTCCTTGATCACAGCCGGATCAACGTTGTTCTTGTTGTAGACAAGACCGACAGATCCCCAGAAATACGGAACGGCATATTCAAGGTTCGGATCAAATACTTTCTGCATTTCTCTGACTGCCGGATCCAGCTGGTCCAGATTCTCCAGAGCATTGAGATCAAGCTTCTGCAGCATGTTCTCGCTGATCAGACGTTCAATGCTGTAATCGGACGGAACCAGAACATCATAGGCACTGCCGCCCAGCAGCTTTGTATACATGGATTCATTGGAATCAAATGTCTCATACTTGACGGTAGCGTTATACTTCTTTTCAAAATCGCCGAGTACATTTTCCCCGATATACTCACCGGCATTGTATACATTGATAACGCTGCAGCCATACAGCTCTTTGGCATCCTTGGTTTCCGTTGATGCAGCCGAACCGGATCCTGAGGATCCGCCGCATCCGGCAAGCAGCACCAGGGAACTAGCCAAGAGAATTTTCGAAACCTTTTTCATTTTTCTTTTCCTTTCTTTCCCGAATCATCGGAACTACATTAATTACGATCAGAACAATCGTAATGACATATACAATAATCGCCGAGAGTGCATTGATCGTCGGATTGACGCGTTTGACTGCACCGTATACATAAATGGAGATGTTGGAAACACCCGGACCGGTTGTAAACAGCGAGATGACAAAGTCATCAAACGACATTGTGAAGG
>DMBB01000193.1 GCA_003446295.1 Erysipelotrichaceae bacterium | reverse complement strand
TCATTGTCTGCAGCCTGGATGACCCTGTAACTTCCATCACGGTCACAGACAGCAGCGGAAATACGGTCGCTTTCCTGCCTGAAGACTACAGCAAAGATCCTTCCTTCAACGAAGAAGGCATCATTCATAACTTCACATATGATGCGGAACCTGCAGATGTCTATCAGCAGGGAATGCTGGATGCACTGCTTGCACGATTCCCGGAACTTACAGAATACGCATCTGATCCTGACAACTGGACGGAAACGATCGAACTGGAAGGAAAAACATGCCGTATCGCATACTTCGGTACCGTGCAGCCTAACGGCTGGTTCACACGGGAGCGCACATTTGCAGTTCCTGAAGATCACAGCAGGATCTATGAATACAACGTCGTTCAGGATGTGTGGGAATATTACGAATAGTCATGAAAGGGATACCGCGCGGTATCCCTCTTTCGTAACTATTGTGCTTCTGTCATGCGCAGCCAGACCTGCTCCAGCGTGTCGTAGACATGTCTGTTCGGATTGAGCTTCTGGAAATATTCCGTATTGTCCCCGCCAAGCATCTTGACTGCGAAGGCTCCGACTGCGGCGGATCTTGAAACACCTCCGTAACAATGGATCAGCAGTGTATTTGCATTCCTGCTCTTCCAGATGAATGAGATGATCTCTTCTGCCTGCTGCTCACTGAAGAGGACAGCACCCCTGACCTCCTTGAAGATGTCATCAAAATACAGGGTCAGCACATCCTTGCAGTATCTGCTCTTTGTAAACACAAACCCGAATCCGTCAGTATGTGTATCCTGTATGGATATGACCGCATAGGTATCTTTCCTCGGGGCATATTCTTCCTGTCCGTTGGGATAATAATGGTCCATGACATACTCGAAAGCATCATAAACGGATCTGACGATGACTTTATCCATACGTACCCTCTCTTGTGATTAACTTATAGCACACATATCAAATCATTCAAGACTGTTTTCAAAGCAGAAATATGCTTCCCGTGCAGATACTGCCGGCATGTACAGGATATAATGGTTCTGTAAACAGGAGTTCTCTATGGTCAAAGCTATCTTTTTCGATATCGACGGTACACTCGTCAGCTTCAATACGCATGAAATGCCCGAATCAGCGTATCAGGCACTGAAACAGCTGAAACAGAACGGCATCCGGATCTTCATTGCGACAGGCCGTGGAAAAGACGGACTGGGTGTACTGCGTGATCTGGAATTTGACGGATATATTACACTGAACGGACAGTTCTGCTATACAAAGGACAGCGTCATCTATGAAAACACGATTGCCAAGGAACAGCTGGAATACCTGGTATCGTACCTGAAGGAACATCCCTTCCCCTGCGGGTTCACTCTGCGCGACACAAAGGTATTCAACTACCGTGACGAACGGGTGGACGCGATCCATGCGATTACCAAAAATGACAACCACCCTGCCGGAGATATTTCCCATATCACGGAAGAACACGTATACCAGTGCATGGCGTTTATCAGTGAAGAGGAAGAAAAGGAACTGCTGAAGCATATGCCTGACTGCACCAGTGCCAGATGGCATCCTCTCTTTACAGACATTTCTCCCAAAGGAGGCACCAAGCAGAAAGGCATTGATCACTTTCTGGCATACTACGGCATAGACCTGGAAGAAACCATGGGATTCGGTGACGGAGGAAACGATCTGCAGATGCTGGAACATGTACACACAGCCGTATGCATGGAAAACGGCGCACCTCAGGTAAAAGAAAAGGCCGACTTCATCACCGATGACGCCGACCATGACGGTATTTATAAAGCGTTAAAGCATTATCATCTGATCTAGGGAGGCCTGCCTTCCTTTTTTTGATCACTTCTGATTGACTTCCAGCCAGTCTTTGGACTGCAGTGCTTTCATGCATCTCATCATGATGCCGTTGAGCATATACTCCTTGAGTGACAGCACTCTGATCATTTCCGGAATGTATTCCTCCGGAAGCAGTTTCTTCAGTTCTTCCCTGACATCCTCGATATCAGCCAGCAGTTCACTGTAAACGACCAGACGCTCCGGAGCGATCGTGCACATATATGCATAGAGCGCTGTTGCGATGATCTCGACGCACCCTTCCGGCGTTTCACTTTTTTTCTCTGCGTCATCCACAAACCTTCCGGTCAGCTGACCGATATGATCACCTGCCATATTCAGATAGCCCATCTGGATCTTTCCGTTCATCACGATACCGGAACCGCCGAATGAATTGCCTCTGGGCAGGTAGTAGAACACAAGGTCTTTGCCGTCGTCATGCATGGAATAATATCCCAGTGCCAGTGCATTGATATCATTCACGATGACGATCTGCTTCCCGTATTTTTTTCTCAGGTTGTCCGCAAGATTGACATGGTCAAACCCGTACAGGGAACTGTATACCTGGCCATGGTATGCAATGCCAGGCATGGCTATGCCGATCATTTCCACTTCTTCATGTTTCTTCAGCACATAGTTCAGCAGGTCATTCAGGTCTTCTTCCGATATGGTCTTCTTCACGACCTGATCGTCCAGCGTGATCTTTCCGTGATCGTATATACGATAGGAAACACGGACCACATTATGGTCATCCAGCAT
>DMBB01000114.1 GCA_003446295.1 Erysipelotrichaceae bacterium | reverse complement strand
GCGACCGACTGGCGTCAGTTCTATCATGCGCTTTCTCACCGCTCGGTAGATATCGTGCTCGCGGACCCTCATTTCTGGGGATTTGAAGGAACGATCAAGATGTCACAGCTTCTGAATTCATGGGGCCTCACATGGGGTTCCCATTCCAACAATCACTTCGATATCACGCTTGCGGCATTTGCCCAGGTTGGTGCTGCGGCAGCGGGAGATCCGGCTCCGATGGATACGCACTGGATCTGGCAGGACGGACAGGATCTGCTGGAAGACGCACCGAAGATCCGGAACGGATACCTGGAAGTACCTGATAAGCCGGGACTTGGCGTGACGCTGAATATGAAGCGTGTCGAAGAAGCGAACAGACTATATAACACCCTCGCATCTCACGATCGGAATGATGCAATGGCAATGCAGTATCTGATCAAAGACTGGAAATACGACTCAAAAAAGCCGTGCCTCGTCAGATAAAAAAAGAAAAGTAAGGAAAGAATCATGGAAAACAAACGTTTTGGATATAAAAAGCCTAAGTACCGTATGGGAAGAGCACTCAGAGATTATTTCACAGGCAATATGTGGGAACATACAGAACCTGCTTACAGGATCGCACCGCATGTATGGAATGTCGGCGGACAGGATGATGTATCTGTTTATCTGCTGGACACAGGCGAAGGTCTGGCACTGATCGATACCGGATATGAAAGAACACTGTATCTCGTCATTGACCGCATGTACAGTATCGGCTTCAATCCGAGAGATGTGAAGAAGATCTTCCTGACACATTACCATGGGGACCATTCCCAAGGCGCAAGACTTCTGCAGGAACTTGCCGGCGGTAAGGAACACTGTGAGATCTGGCTCTCCAAAGAAGATGAACTGATGCATCAGGAAACAGCGTTTGATACGACTCCTATGCCTTGTCTGCCGTATGAAGTGACCAATTTCTACGATGACGATACGCCGATCAAAATGGGACGCTTCACGATCCGCACAAAACTCTGCCCCGGCCACACACTGGGTGTCACATCATTCTTCTTTGATGATACGGATGAAGAAACAGGAAAGACATACAGATGTGCAGTACATGGCGGTATGGGAACTGGCACGATGTACCCGGGATCTGATATGGGTGTTCGTGAACATGTTACTCCGGAAACAGCTTTCCGGTTTGTAAAAGACTGCCTCGAAATGGCTGAGTGGCCTGTTGACATCAATATGTCTTCCCACCTGAACCAGACCAATATTGATGAGAACATGCCGGAAGATACGAATGACTATACATGGTTCGTAACGGATTACAGCTGGCATGATATGCTGGTCAACCGTGCCGAAGATGTGATGTCAAGATATCCGGAGCAGTATCCTGATTTCAAATGGACAGTACCGAATGTAGAATAAAGACAATGGAGGAATACAGATATGCCTCAGCTTTGCGTAAAACTGACTGACAAAGATAATGTGGCAATCGCGATCCACGATACACCGAAAGGAACGGAGATCTGGCCCGGTGTCATTACGAATACGGACATTCCGCAGGCACATAAGACAGCCCTGACGGATATTCCCAAAGGCGGTGAAGTGATCCGGTATGGTGTTGTGCTCGGCTATGCGAAGGAACCGATCGCCAAAGGTGACTGGATCAATGAGTTTATGCTCGATCTGCCGGAACCGCCGGATGTGGATCATATGGAATTCGCAACAAACATTGTCACGGATCTTCCTGAACCGCCGGTCAAAACATGGATGGGCTATAAAAATCCCAATGGCGGTTATGGCGGCACAAGAAATATTCTTGCAATCAATACGACCGTGCAGTGTGTCACAGGTGTGCTGAATGCCGCAGTTCAGAAAATCAAACGGGAACTTCTTCCGAAATATCCCAATGTGGACGACGTGATCGCGATCAATCATCCCTATGGCTGCGGTGTTGCGATCAATGCGAAGAATGCATACATTCCCCAGAGAATTCTGAAGAATATCGCTCTGCATCCGAACTTCGGAGGGCAGTTTATGCTGGTGGCACTGGGCTGTGAGAAGTTCACTGTCGAGCGTTTCTGCGAAGACTATCCGGAACTGAATACACCTGAGAATGTGATCGTCCTCCAGGAACAGAAGGGATATGAAGCAATGATCAATGCCATTATGGAAATGGCTGAGAAGAAGCTGAAGATCCTGAATGAACGAAGAAGACAACCGCTTCCCCTGTCCGATCTGCTGGTCGGCATGCAGTGCGGCGGATCCGATGCGTTCTCCGGTGTTTCCGCAAATCCTTCTGCCGGTTATGCGGCAGATATGATCGTCAAAGGCGGCGGGACCGTCATGTTCTCGGAGGTAACGGAAGTACGTGACGGTGTCTATCTGCTTGCGAAGAGATGCATCAATGAAGAAGTCGGTAAACGGTTGGCTGAAGAAATGAAGTGGTATGACGAATACCTGAATGAAGGAGAAGTTGACCGCTCTGCCAATCCGACACCCGGCAATAAAAAAGGCGGCCTTGCGAATATCGTTGAAAAGGCTATGGGCAGTATTGCCAAGTCCGGAACATCCCCGATCGTCGAAGTGCTTTCCCCCGGTGAACGTCCGACGAAGCATGGCCTGATCTATGCCGCAACACCGGCAAGTGACCTGGTATGCGGCCCGTGCCAGCTTGCCAGCGGAATGGGCCTGGAAGTATTCATGACCGGCAGAGGAACGCCGTATTCACTGGCTGCAGCGCCTGTGATCAAGGTTTGTTCCAGAAACGAGATGAAGGATCAGTGGTTTGACATTATCGATGTCAATGCCGGGCCTGTCGCAACAGGTGAAGCAACAATTGAAG
This sequence comes from Erysipelotrichaceae bacterium, assembly GCA_003446295.1. The sequence continues at coordinate 1,382 of DMBB01000114.1, read as the reverse complement.
AGATTGGCACAGAACTGTTTCATAAGATCATCCGCACGGCGGAGGGAGAAGAAACATTCTCGGAAAAATACGGTCTCGCAAATGATCTCTGTATTTTCAACCCTGCTCCGATTACCTGATCAATGCCTTGTGAAAGAAATTGAAATGAAATCTTTCACCATTTGGAAAACAACTGATCTGCTGAAGAAATCAGACATTAATTCGGTACCGGTCTTATTTGAGAATTGCATGAAACAACTATACTGAAGACAGAAAAACTGAGAGGAGAAATACATGGCTATTCCTGTTATTGAAAAAATGGAAGTCTATCCGGTTGCCGGACATGACTGTATGGAACTGAATCTTTCCGGTGCACACGCACCTTATTTCACTAGAAACGTTGTCCTGCTGACAGCGTCTGACGGAACAGAAGGTGTCGGTGAAGTTCCGGGGGGAGAAAAGATCACAAAAGCACTGGAAGATGTAAAGCATCTTGTTGTTGGTACAAGGATCGTTGACTACAAGGCAACACTGAACAAAGTCAGAGCCTGGCTGAATTCAAACATTAAAGATGATGTCAGAGGTCTGCAGACATTCGACCTCAGAACAGGTGTCCATGTTGTAACAGCAATCGAAGCACCGCTGCTGGATATTCTCGGCAAATATCTGGATGTACCGGCTGCTGCGCTGATGGGTGAAGGCATTCAGAGAGAAAAAGTCAGATTCCTGAGCTATCTGTTCTATGTAGGAGACAGGAAAAAGACAGATCTGGAATATGAAAGTGAAGAAGACAGCAGCTGTGACTGGTACAGACTGCGTCATGAAGAGGCGCTGACACCGGAAGCGATCGTTGCTATGGCAAAAGCAACACATGAGAAGTACGGCTTTGAAGACTTCAAGCTGAAGGGCGGCGTTCTGGATCCGTGGGAAGAAGTCAAAGCTGTTCAGGCGATCAAGGAAGCATTCCCGAATGCAAGGGTTGACCTGGATCCCAACGGATGCTGGAGCCTGAAGCAGTCTCTGGAAGTTGCGCCGGAACTGAAGAAAGTACTGGCATATATCGAAGATCCGTGCGGAGCTGAAGCAGGCTTCTCCGGCAGAGAAATCATGGCTGAATTCCGCAAGGCTACGATGATGCCGACAGCTACAAACATGATCAATACTGACTGGAGACAGATGTGCCATACGATCGCACTGCAGGCAGTGGATATTCCTCTGGCAGATCCTCATTTCTGGACAATGGAAGGTTCCGTGCGTGTCGGACAGCTCTGCAATGATTTCGGTCTGATGTGGGGATGTCATTCCAACAATCATTTCGACATTTCACTGGCACAGGTCGTTCAGTGCGCAGCTGCGATTCCGGGCAAGATGAATGGACTTGATACACACTGGATCTGGCAGGA
>DMBB01000221.1 GCA_003446295.1 Erysipelotrichaceae bacterium | reverse complement strand
ACAAATGATGCAGTTGTCAGCTATGGCTATGCCAGCAAAACAGCTGCGAATCTCTTCCGCAGCAACCGTCATCAGGTTGTTCCGGACAAGAAGAAAGCACAGAAGAAAAACGCCTGCAGAAGACAGAACGGTCACTCTGCAGGTGATTTTTGTATACAAGAGAAGTCATAAACTCGTACAGTATCTGACTGTTCAATGATCATCGTACCTGAACACTGTACTCAGCCTAACATAATAGAAACCCGCATCTAGGGATGCGGGTGTGCATAGTCAGTGATTGGAAGCGTGCTGTTTGATGCGTTCAATTCTGCGCTGCAGCAGTTTGATGACTGATTCGATCCTTCTATCAGTCATCCCTGTGACTCTCTGGTATTTTCTGAGCATGCGTTCATATTCAGTGTCCATACCATTTAACTGTGTAAAGTCATAACGGGAAAGGTCTGAGACCATATCGATCAGTTTTTCATGCGACATCTTTCTTGCATTGAACAGCTGGCAGTTCTCCAGTTCTTCGCATGTATCAATATCTTTGTCTTTCAGCAGGCACCCTAAGCCTGTTCCTGTGTCAAAGACAGGGGCCATGCCTGTATATTCCATGGTGTCTGCGTTCAGCAGCACACCAAGGTTCTGGGCATGTCTGTCTGTATTCAGCATGAGGTAATCCAGCACCAGCATGTCCTCAAGCTTCTTTTCTGCCTGAGGAACACCATGCTCGATCAGATAATTCAGATACTGGTTGAACCAGAACTCATCCTTGTCCGGATCCAGCGACCTTAATATCTCGGAAGCGGGTACCAGCTCTGTTCTGTCATTCAGCATATTCGGACATACGCTGACCAGCTTATTCTCATAGACTTCCACAATATAGGACACACAATCAATTCCCAGTCTCTGTGCCATCTTGGACGCAAGCCATTCATTGATCGGTTCCTGCTGGTAGAAGGGAGTGCCTCCCTTCAACAGCACCAGACCGTCTCTGCGTGAAAACCATGCCTTGCGCTGATAGCCCGCCAGTGTATTGTTCGGTGTATACAGCGCGGATTCAGGTGCCTGATACCGGTTGTCTGAGAACATTGCACGGCCGAAGCCATCCTGATCAAATGACCTGTGGAAGAATGAAAGGTCATCATAGCTCAGCTTCTCATTAGCCGGTCTCAGCCAGTAATGGTCGCTGACAGACAGTCCGTATTCCAGATCGATCAGTTCCTGTGCAGACTTCACACCCAGATGGTCCAGCAGCGTATCCAGGGCAACTCTGTAATCAGGGATGCCTCTCCATACCCACCAGTAGTTCAGTCTGTTCAATGACAGCTTTCCTTCTTTTAACGTACCGACCGGCAGATGCTTTGCATTCAGAACCTTCGGTTCCTTTGCAAAAGTATGAGTTGAAAGGGAATAGGGGCCTTCCAGCACTTCAACGTTCTTATGCATCAATACATATTTTTTATTCTTGAAAAACAGCATAGTTCCATTGTACGGCATTTCTGAAATTGAACAAGAGACATATTTAACAGACAGGGGAAATTGTCCTGTTCTGCACGATTTTTCTCTTTTAAACACATGATTAGTCATCTCAAAAACGATACTGATCATGTTTTATCAGCAGTTCATACAAATAATGTAAGGTTTTGAGAGAACAAATCATTACATATGGCTAAAAATGTGGTATTATCACAATGCTTTGCATCAAGTATTTTTGTTATGCTTTTTGCAATGCGCAGGAGGCATTATGACCCGCAGGAACGGAACTGACTTGCGAAGAACAGATTTAAAAAAGGATTTGAAAAAGCTGGGAATTGCAGCAGCAGCGCTGTTCGCGGCATCAGGTGCCCTGTGGTTCGGCATCAGCAAATGGGAAGACAGCAAGTACAAGACGGAGGGCGGTGAGTCCAGCGTCTATGTAGAACCTGTCATTACCGAGGCCAGGACCGTTGAGATCAACGGCGTCACCTATGAACAGAAACAGAATGTGGAAACATATCTGATGATGGGCATCGACATTGCCGGTCCCGTTGAAAAGGCCGAACAGGCTTGGGGCGGTGGACAGGCAGATGTACAGATGCTGGTCGTCCTTGACAACAAGGCAAAGACATGGCGCATCCTGCAGCTGAACCGTGACAGTATGGTAGACGTACCTGTCATCAACGAGTACGGCGATGTTGTCACAACAAACCATGAACAGCTTGCATTGGCCCATGGCTATGGCTGGGGACTGGACGACAGCTGCAGAAACGTCTGTATGACGGTATCCGGGCTGCTTTGGAGTCAGCCGATCAACGGCTACACATCCATCAACATGGACGCCATACAGATCGTCAATGACGCCATCGGCGGCGTACCTGTCACCATACAGTCTGACTACACCAAGCTTGATCCTGCATTTGTGCAGGGCAGTGAGGTCAACCTGATGGGAGACCAGGCGATCAAATTCATCCGTACGCGCATCACGGCGGATGACGGCACCAACCTGGCAAGAATGGCCAGACAGCGGCAGTACATGTCATCATTCCTGAAGAAGTTCATGACGCTGGATGAAGAGACCATGCTGGATATCCTGGAACAGATCAAACCGTATACGGTAACGGATATGGAAAGCGGAACGCTGGCAGCGGTTGGCACAAAGATCCAGGACTATGAACAGCTGGAGCTGATGACGATCGACGGTACACTGGAAGAACACGAATATTATGAATACTACCTGGATGATGACAGTCTGACAGAAACGATTCTGGAACTGTTCTATCAGAAGAAGGAAGGATAAGGGGGAAGCTATCTTGACTACGAATAACACAAACCAGACTGCGGTCAGAGAAGTGCGTATTGACACGAATCTGCAGGAAGAAGATGAAATAGATCTTGTCGAGCTGTTCTATCTGATGATAGACAACATCGAAAAGATCGTGCTGTGCCTGGTCATCGGCGCCATTCTGGCATTTGCAGGAACCAGGTTCCTGATCACGCCTAAATACCAGGCAACATCAAAGATGTATATCGTTTCCGCATCCCAGAACTCTGTGGTCAATCTGTCAGACCTGAACATCTCCAATGCGCTGCGTGCTGACTATAAGGAACTGCTGACAAGCCGTGTTCTGCTGGAAGATGTGATCGATGATCTCAGTCTGCAGGATACAATGACATACAGACAGCTGCTGCGTACACTGACCATCAGCAACCCTACAGACACCAGGATCATTACGATCACTGCTACGACGCCTGATCCTCAGCTGTCTGCTGACATTGCCAACAGCATTGCCAACCAGAGCAAGATCTACCTGCCCAGGATCATGCAGACAGATGAACCGAGCGTCTATGAACCGGCGATCGTACCGACCACAAAGTCTTCACCGTCCTATTCCAGGAATACGCTGATCGGCGGTCTGCTTGGCGCACTGGCATGTATGGCAGTGCTCGTCATCAGATTCCTGATGAACGATACACTGACAACTCCGGACGATGTATACAAGCACTTCGGCATCCAGCCTCTGGCAGTCATTCCGGAAGGCGACCTTGGTGCATTCAACCAGGAATACAAGAAGTCATCTGATAAGAAAAAGAAGTCCAGAAAAGAGAAAGGAGCTAAGGCATGATGAAACATTTATATCTTGATAAGATGCCGGAGCTTCCGTTCCAGATCGCCGAAGCAATGAACCAGCTTCGTATCAATCTTGGTTTCTCCGGTGAGAATGTCAGAACGATCATGATTACAAGCTCCACGCCGAACGAAGGAAAGAGCTTCGTGGCAGTACAGCTCTGGAAGATGCTGGCTGAAGTCGGAAACAGGACACTGTTCATTGACTGTGACCTGAGAAACTCCGAACTCAGAAGCAAATACGGTCTTCGCGCCGAGGACGGCATGATCGGTATCGAACATTTCCTGGCTGGAAAATCCGACATTGAAGATGTAATTTTTGAAACAGATGTCGAAAATGGTTACATGATACCTGTTGTAACAAATATTGCAAATCCGACGATATTGCTTGAATGTAAAAAGTTTAGTGATATGATTAACATAACCAAGCAAAATTTTGATTATGTGCTGATCGACACGCCGCCTCTGGGTTCTGTCGCTGACGCACTGACAGTTGCTGGTTACTGCGACGGCAGTCTGCTGGTCGTACGAAGCGGTGATACACCTAGAAAGCTCATAGAAAACTCTGTTCAACTGCTGCAGCGTACAGAGACTCCTATGTTAGGCATGGTGCTGAACCGTGCGGATACCGGCAGAAAAGGAAACGGCTATTATTATAACCATTATTACCGGTACGGTTATAACGATTATGGTTATGGTAGAAGCAAGAAGTAAGTTGGGGAGGTAATTATGAAAAAACTGCTTACTGCGTTAACGGCATTCGCCCTGGCGCTGATCCCTGCTACAGTCGGTGCTGCACCGAGTCCTGCTGTTACAAGTGAGCCTGAAGTTAAGCCGACGATCGTTGGCCGTACAGCAGATGGCGCACTTGCTTATCTGGACTGGGCACCCGAAGGAGCTACGGGATACCTGCTCGTATACAGAGTTGACAACGGCACTGCTGAGGCAAAGGCTGTTGGAGCTAACGCTGGTTACGGAAAGGTCGTTACATACGAAGTTGAGAACCATGGTCTTGATCTGAACACACTGTCAATCGACATCAACGTTCCTGCAAACGTTGCATCCGGTCAGGGTGTCAGAGTCATCCACGTATGGGATGGCGGCCTGAAGAATGACTACATCGGCCACACAACAGGCTATGTATCATTCCACATCTCACCAGGCGAAGGTCTGTCACCGTTCGTTGTCCTGGCTACAGGCAGCAACGCTAACAGAGCCGGTGTTCTTCCGAACACAGACGCACAGTAACAATTCGTTACAATTGCATGAAAGAGGGCGGATTTACAGAGGGAATCTGCTCTTTTTTTGGTTATAATGGGTTTATGACAAAGTGTGACTTGAAAACAAGGTTCAAGCATTCCGGTGACTTATACCTGACGGAAAAGAAACTCATGCGGGAACTGGAGCAGAAATACAATGACCTGAAAGACATTGTCTTTGAAGACAATGTTTTTCCGCTTGATATTGAAGGTCACTATCTGAGAGGAGAACGTGAACTGTACAGGTTCATGAAAGAGAATACAGTATTTGTAGAAACAATACTGAACAAAGCAGATGAAACAGGCATTGAACATGCCGGAGACATTCTTTCCTACATGATCATTGAGCACCATACGCAGGATGACACAGCCTGGCAGTTCCAGATGACCAGAAGGCAGCTCCAGTATCTCCTGGACAGGATCTATGAGGAGGTATTCGGAAATGAACAGGCATGAATATGACGTATTCCGCAATGAATGCGGAAACTACTTCTTCTATCTTGCCAGGATCGGAGAACTGAACGATATATTGAAACAGGTCATGGGAAAGATGGAAGGCGTGAAGTCCATTGAGTTCGACCATCCCATATCAGGCAATACAACTCTCATGACCGGATCCAGAGTGATCCGGTACATGGACAGGAAGGATGAACTGCTAGGACAACTGGAAGAATACAAGTCCAAGATCTCTTATATCCTGCATACGATCAACAGCTTCCCTGATCCCTCCTACCGGGCAGCAGCCTGGATGGTATACGTACAGGGACTGTCTATGGAGCGGGTCTCTGAGATCTACGGTATGAAGCGTCAGACACTGCAGAAGCACCTGATGGAACAATTGATCGACGAATAAACACGAAACAAGGCAAAGCACACAATAAATAATGTGTTACATTGCCTTGTTTTTCGTTTGACAACTGTATTTATACAAGTATCACCGCGTGAAATTCTGTGTTCATCGTGTGCAAATCGGCATATTCATGTCATATTTTCACGCGGTGCGTCAGGTTTTCACTCGGTGCATTCTTTTTTTATTTTTACCTATTTACAATTGGCTCAGGAGGTGCTTGCGCACGAATGAGACAAAGCAATGATTTGGATCTGACAGAGCTGTACAAGCTTGTCAGACAGAAACGAAAAGTACTGATCTTCATTCCGGTACTATGCAGCGTATGCGTACTGATCTATGTACTGACAGGATGTCCGCCATCCTATCAAAGTACAGCAGTGCTGTACCTGATGCCGCAGGTATCAGATACAGGGGAGGTGGACTACAGTTCCCAGCAGGCCAATACAAAGCTGGCTGCCAACATCGTATCCCTTATTACACAGGACGCTGTCTTAGATCCTGTTGTAGAGAACTCTGACCTGGATACGACAGATGAGCTGAGAAAGATCCTGAAAGCAGTGAACCCGGAAGGAACAGAACTGATCGAGATTACGGTGGTTCATAAAGACCCGTTAGAGGCAAAGCAATTAACACAGGCAGTATCTGAATCCTTGATCAGTGTCATGTCAGACAGGATCCATCTGAACAATCTTATGATCATATCTGATCCTGTGATCAGTGATGACCCGGTGTTTCCTGATTACCTGCAGGTACTGGTATATACGATCGCTTTCTGTCTGGTTGCAGATTTCCTGTATCTCTATATCCTGTACTTCTCACAGCCTGAAAGGCTGAGAGATGCATATGATATCCGGATATACAGATATGAATTAACAAAACAGGAAGAACAGTATTACCTGTGGTCATTCCTGCATCAAAGATACCCACGGGGATGTACTTGTTTTTTGCAACAAAGAATTGACA
>DMBB01000110.1 GCA_003446295.1 Erysipelotrichaceae bacterium | reverse complement strand
ATCATGCCTGTATATTCAATGAACAGGTTTGCGAGGATCAGGAAGATCACGATCAGCAGGAAACCTTTCTGCGGATTGAAGTATGTCAGGATCGCTGCTCCGGCAAACATTGCCGTAACAGCATACAGGATCAGAACAGTTCTGCGGTGACCAAGCTTCAGTTTGATCATCAGGATATGATGCAGATGGCCGCGGTCAGCCTGCGTGAATTTCTGTCCCTTCAGTTTTCTTCTGACGATCGCGATCAGTGTATCGCTGATCGGGATAAAGAGGATCAGGATCGGGAGACCCAGTGTGATCAGGGCTGTCGTCTTGAAACCGAGCAGAGAAATACAGGCAATGGTAAATCCCATGAACTGTGCGCCGCAGTCTCCGACAAAGATCGATGCCGGATGGAAGTTATACGGCAGGAAACCCATGATGGCACCGGACAATGCAAGTGCCAGAATACAGATATCCCTTCTTCCCATGAAGAATCCGAGCAGACCGATCGTCATAGTGACGATGATCGAAATACCGCTCGATAATCCGTCCAAGCCGTCGATCAGGTTGATCGCATTGGTAATACCTACGATCCAGAAGAACGACAGCAGCCAGTTGAATACGGGATTTGATATTGCGAACGAGAAGATATGCGTTTCATTCAGATATAGTTTGCCGATGGTCAGCGCAATAATCGCAGCAGTTACCTGGAACAGCAGCTTGATCTTCGGAGGAAGATCATAGATATCGTCCAGCAGTCCTCCGATAAATACGACGGACGCACCGATCAGGATGCCGTTCAGTGAATTATCTGCAGCCCACAGGATCGCCAGCGACACCATGAATGCAGCATAGATCGCGACCCCGCCCATACGGACGATCTTTCCGTGATGCACGGTTCGTTCATTTTCCACAGCGTAGATGCCCAGCCTGAATCCGATCTGCTTGGACAAAGGCACAAGGATCAGCGAGATCACGAAAGGAAGAGCAAAATACGGCAGTGCACCTGTGATTAGATTCATACTCTCTCCCTTCCTGAACAAACTATATTATAACACCTGCAGCGGTGCTTTTGACTCCGTCCCGGCAAATCAGGCCCAATACAGGAGCGAAGTGATAAATCCGGAAACCAGATATGCCAGCGCAAATGACATCAGCCAATATAAAACCTGTGCCTGCTGTACATGATTTGCTTTCAGGCATTTCTCAAAATTCAGCGCTCCCAGAGCCCAGAAGCTGATTACAAAACTGCATACCAGTATCAGCAGCCGGGCCAGATACGTGATCGACATTTACTTTGTACCGAAAATACGGTCGCCTGCGTCTCCAAGACCGGGTACGATGTAGCCGATCTCATTCAGATGGTCATCCAGTGCAGCCAGATAGATATCAACATCCGGGTGAGCCTTCTGCAGCGCCTTAACGCCCTCAGGAGCGCCGACAAGGCATACCATCTTGATCTGTTTGGCACCGCGTGCCTTTACCATCGTAATGGCATCGATCGCACTTCCGCCGGTTGCCAGCATCGGGTCTACGACCATAACGATCGCCTGATCCAGATCTTTCGGGAACTTTGCGAAATATTCGTGCGGTTCCAGTGTTTCTTCATCACGGTATAATCCGATAAATCCTACTTTCGCTGTCGGAACAAGTCTTCTGATTCCATCCAGCAGTCCGATGCCTGCTCTGAGGATCGGAACGATCACGACGGGTTTTGCCAGTTCGTAGCCTGTGCAGGGTCCCATCGGTGTTTCAATATCAAGCGGCCTGAGCGGCAGATCGCGGCAGACTTCATATGCCATCAGTTCAGCGATCTCGTCAAGATTTTCGCGGAAATCTTTGGTACCTGTTTCTTTCTTTCTCATCAATGTCAGCTTGTGAGTAATCATAGGATGATTTAATACTTCGAGCATAACAGACCTCCTCTTATTTCTATCGTCAATGATAGAAGAAAGTCAGTCCGAACGCAACCTTACAAACGAAACAAATGTTATACTGTTTTCATGAAAGTTTTAATTCTGCCTGCACATCGCAATCCTTCTGATACCGCTTCTTTTATGCTTGCGCGCGACATTGAAGCCATGATGGAGATCAATGGAAGACAGACTGCGGTATGTTCACAGCTGACGGGATTCGGCAATGCCGTAAGATTTGACGCACCGGTTCCCGCAGGAAAAAGAAAACTGTTCGGCAAATGGGACGCACCTGATTCACAGGAGGAAATACTGTACCGCTCAGGCATGCTTGACGCATCATTTCTGAGAGATGATATCGAGGCTGTCAGAAAGGCGATCAGGACTTATCAGCCGGATATAGTCTTTGAATTCTGCAGGCCTTCCGGCATTATTGCCGCAAGGGCGGAGCATATTCCATATATTTCATACGTACCGTACGGCGTCAACAAGGACATCCCGTTCGAAACATCTTATCTGAAGGCACTCAACAGAGCATTGTCCGAGCATCGTCTTGAGCAGATCCTCAGGATCAGGGACATGTATGATGCGGCTGCACAGCGCATTACGATCGGACCTTCCATGCTGTACCCGAAGATGAAGAATGTTTATCAGCTGGGTTCCCTCTGTTCACACAGAAAACCGCATACGGAAAAGAAACAGGTATGCATCTTTCTGGGAACCTCCGGCAAATGGGAGAAGGAACTGATCGAGGACGCATTCCTCGGTGCGCCGTATGACGTGTTCGCCTGGTACACCGATGCACAGGCATCAGCCAAAGGACATCTGAAGACCATGAGCACGCCCCGTACAGAACTGATCGCAGGCAGTGAGGTCTGTATTCATGACGGCACGGATGCTGTTTTCAGCAAATGTCTGTACCTTGGGATCCCGCAGATCCTGATCGATGACGGCAGCTGGAACAGACATCGGAACGCATCTGCTCTGATCCGGCTTGGCAGCGGAATCGTTCTCAATGAAGAAACCATTACCATGGCAAAACTCTATGAAGGATACCGGAAGATCGTCATTGAGCCGGCATATAAAAAAAGAGCCCTGCGTGCTGCAGAAGCTCTGTACAATGATCCTGATCTGTCTGAGACAGCGAAGCATTTCTGATCCTGCACTGCAGGGTCTTTTTTATTCAAGCGGGAAGCGCGAAGTCAGTTCGACAACTTCAGCAGCGACTCTGCTGAGCACGTTCTCATCATCTTTATGATTCAGCACTTCAGCGATCCATTCACCGACACGGCGGAATTCTGCTTCCTTGAAGCCTCTTGTCGTCATGGCAGCCGTACCGACGCGGATACCGGAAGTAACAGACGGTTTGAGCTGATCAAACGGTATGGAATTCTTGTTCACGGTAATATGCACACGGTCAAGCGCTGTTTCCGCGTCTCTTCCTGTAACACCCATAGACATCGTATCCACAAGGATCAGATGGTTATCCGTTCCGCCTGTTACAAGACGGAAACCTGCGCTTCTGAGTGTTTCTGCCAGAACCTGGCAGTTATCCAGCAGCTGTTTGATATATGTTTTGAATTCAGGCTGGGATGCTTCGTACAGGCATACTGCCTTTGCGGCAGTAATGTGGCACAGCGG
>DMBB01000381.1 GCA_003446295.1 Erysipelotrichaceae bacterium | reverse complement strand
TTCCGTTTGTTTCATATGTATGGATGATGCGGCCTTCTCCGGCGGGCAGTTCATCATAGTCAAAGAACTGTCTCTGCACATGCGCGTCGCTTCCGTCAGCGCTCTTGAGAATGGAGAAGCTGACCTTTGCGCCGTTGACAACAGCAGAGATGCGCGGTGTCCAGTTCGGTCCGTCCGGTTCAAATGTTCTTGTACGCAGCGCGTCTTCAAAGCTCTTTCCTTCTTTGAGGAAGTCATATACGGTATCTGTCTGGTTGCCGTTGGTAACGATCGTTGTTCCGTTCAGCACACGTACCGGGGCATAGATGATCAGTGAAGGGTCCTTCATCTTTGAAGCATCGAATGCTTCCGTTCTCAGACCGTCTCCGTCCTCAACGAAAATCCTGTTGCGGGAGTTTTCACTTCTGCCCATGATGAAATATCCGATTCTGATTTTTCTGCCGCACGGTGTGCGTCCGATAGCGATGCCTCTGCCGGGATATTCATTTCCTGACAGATACTCATAAAGATCAACTGCTTTCATATGCTCTCCTCCTGATCCAAAGCTTCACTCAGCTGTTTCATGGCCTGCGGCAGCAGGACCCATTCAGCTTCCTCCATGATTCGTTTCTGCAGTATTTCGGGTGTGTCTCCGTCTTTGACCTCCACTGCTTTCTGCAGCAGGATCCTTCCGCCGTCCGGTATTTCATTGACAAAATGGACGGTAGCCCCTGATACCTTGACGCCCTTGGCCAGGGCTGCTTCATGTACCTTCAGGCCGTAGAATCCTTTCCCGCAGAATGACGGGATCAGGGACGGATGGATATTGATGATCCGTTCAGGATATGCCTGTATGACCTCCGGACCGAGGATGCTCAGGAATCCTGCCAGGATCACAAGATCGATCCTGTTTTCCTGCAGCGTCACGGTGACGGCATGGTCAAACGCTTCCTGCGATTCGTAGTCCTTTCTTCTGACCACAGCAGTGGGAATATCTGCCTGATGCGCTCTTTCCAAGGCATAGGCCTTACTGTTGGAGGCCAGTACAAGACTGATCTTTCCGTGCGGATTGTTTCCGGCTTTTTCATAGTCGATCAGCGCCTGCAGGTTCGTGCCCCCGCCGCTGACCAATACCGCGATGCGTATCATAATTTCTCCCTGAAGACGACCGAATGATCGCCTGCTTCCATATGTCCGATGACATGTGCTTCAACACCGTTTTCCTGCAGGATCGACAGTACCTGATCGCTTTCCTCTGCCGGTACGTAAAGTGCCATGCCGACGCCCATGTTGAATGTGTTGAACATGTCGTGCTCGCTGATCCCGCCCTTCTGCTGAATCAGTCTGAAGATCGGAAGAACATTCCATGAACCCTTTTCAATGACAGCGTTCAGGTGATCTCCGAAAGCGCGCGGCAGGTTTTCCTGGAATCCGCCGCCTGTGATATGCGCGATCGCATGGACATTGGCTTTCTTCAGGACTTCAAGCACAGGCTTGACATAGATCTTTGTCGGTGTCAGCAGCACTTCTCCCAGCGGTTTTCCAAGTTCTTCCGCATAGCTGTCCAGAACACCGGGTGCTTCCACATCGAATACTTTGCGGACAAGCGAGAAGCCGTTGGAATGGACGCCGCTTGAAGCAAGTCCGATGATCACATCTCCTTCCCTGACATTTGCAGGATCCAGGATCTTTTTCTCATCAACGATGCCTACCGCAAATCCGGCAAGGTCATATTCATCTTCCGGCATCAGACCAGGGTGTTCTGCAGTTTCGCCGCCGATCAGCGCACAGCCGGACTGCACGCAGCCCTCAGCAACGCCGCCGACGATCGAAGCGATCTTTTCCGGGATGTTTTTGCCACAGGCAATGTAATCCAGGAAGAACATCGGTGCTCCGCCTGTACAGATAATGTCATTCACGCACATGGCAACGCAGTCAATGCCGACTGTATCATGCTTGTCCAGCAGGAACGCCAGCTTGACCTTTGTTCCGACGCCATCTGTCCCGGAGACCAGGACAGGATGTTCCATGCCGGCAAAACCCGGTGAGAACAGTCCGCCGAATCCGCCGATGCCTTCCATGACACCGGGAACAGCAGTCCTTGCGACATGTTCCTTCATCAGCTGTACTGCTTTGTAGCCGGCAGTAACATCGACTCCGGCAGCCTTATAGCTTTCACTGTAACTCTTTTCCATCAGCTGTTTCCTTTCAGTTTTTCCTGCAGCGCAGCATCCTTTGCCAGAACGCCTGCTGTCATTGCTTCGCGCTCACGCATGAGGCGGCTGCTCAGTTCCGGATCAGATACTGCGAGGATCTGTGCTGCCAGCCATGCGGCATTCTTTGCCCCGTCGATAGCGACTGTCGCGACCGGAATGCCCGGAGGCATCATGACCGTTGCCAGAAGCGCATCTGTTCCTTCCAGAACAGCTGACTTCAGAGGTACGCCGATCACCGGCAGTGTTGTATGCGCAGCCAGTACGCCGGCAAGCGCTGCTGCCATGCCTGCGCCGGCAATGATCGCTCCGAAGCCGTTCTCTACGGCATGCGATGCAAATTCCGCTGCCTGCACAGGGGTGCGGTGAGCACTGTATACATGTACCTCATATCCGATACCCAGATCATCCAGTACTGTCAGTGCCTTGGACATGACAGGAAAATCACTGTCACTGCCCATGATTACTCCAACTTTTTTCATAAGCCTCCTTATTGTGAAACAAAAAAGCCCGGGTTTCGAAAAATCCAGGCATAATCATTCATAGTGTATTTTCCGGAGTGCAGACTGAAAACAATATGTTCGTTCAGGATTCTTGCAGGAAGCACGTGGATCATTTCAACCATGAACGCTCCTTTCAGGTCTGCAGACCTTTGAGATGCACATATAGTATAAGAACAGGAATCGTTTGTAAAGACAAGAAATCAATTACGTTGTTTTCATTTTTGCCTTATGCAAGCAGCGGAAGAATATACGAAGCCCACAAAAAGGACAGCGGCATGACAAGGATCATTGCCGGGATCATATCTGCGGTAGGAAACATCTTCAGCTGCAGGATGCGGAAGCCGCTTGCGATCATGACAAATCCGCCGCATGCCTTGAAATCATTGATCATGGCAGGTGTTGTCAGCGGCATGATATAGCCGGCCAGAACAAACAGGATCATCATGATGATGAACTGCGGCACTGCGATCAGACTGACTGTTTTTTTCAGTGAGCAGGCAAAGATCATGGCTGTAAAGAAATCCAGGATGCTTTTGGCGATCAGGATGGAATGATCTCCGCTCATACCGGAAACGATCGATCCATAGATGCCTGTGCCGCTTGCACAGAACAGGACGATCACGGTCACCAGCTGGTCGGACCTTCCGCCTTCCGCATGGAACAGCTTCTGCATGCCTGCTGCGGCGCGGGTGATCGCATCTCCCAGGCCGAGTGACAGACCCAGCAGTGTTCCCGTCACAAGTGCAAGTATGACTGCCGGCATGTTCTGCATCAGAACGATGCTTGAAACGCCCATTCCCATGGATGCGAGTCCGAATATCATATTCAGGTTCTGTTTGATCTGATCGCTGAGCAGATCAGAAGCACTGCTTCCGATCAGACCACCGATCGCGACAGCCAGACAGTTTACGATAATTCCTATCGGCATTTTTGTACTCCTTCCAGACACTGTTATTTTAGCAGTCTTTGATAAAAAACGTATGGGATATTTCTGTTTTCACCGCAGTCATTCAGCAGATCGTGATCATCACTTCGCCGTATCTTGTGATCGGTTTCTCACCTTTCGTTCTGCAGGCAAATACTGCGATCAGACAGTCTGAAGGACGTGCATCTGCAGGTACCGTAAATGACGCATTCAGGCTGTGTGCATCAGTAATGACCGGCAGTTCTCGTGTGCTCAGCGTGCAGCCGGGCGCATAGAAGCTCCATTCCGTTTCAAGGCTGCGGCCGTCATTGTCTTTGACCTCTGCTGAGAGTTTGATGGTCTCGCCTGGTGCTGCCTGGCAGTCTTTTGTCAATACATGCACCACAGGCGGATGATCGCAGGATTCATAGTCTTTGACGCACCAGTCTGCCCTGGCTGCCCATTCGCTCTGGAATGCGGGCAGGAACGGATTGTACGGTTCTGCAGCATCCTTGGGAAGCGTTTGTCCGTCAGGGTAAAGTCTTCCTGCCAGACTGCCGAATCTGCCGTCCTCCAGGCCTCTGAGACCGTGGGGAAGTACGGGAACGACTGTTGTGCTGTCCCCTTCACCGATCCAGTCATACGGATCGAAATGATATGCCGGGACATTATCAAAGCCCCAGTCCAGCACAGTGATCAGACCGTACTGACGGTTCTCGGGTTCGCCGTATATTCTTGTGCCGTCCGCAAACAGGATCGTTTTTTCCATCAAGGGGCCGTGACCGAACTTGATGTTTTCCTTCAGCCATGGTGCTTTGAATGTATGGATGGCATCCGGCTGGGTAAACTTTGCGGCAAGGAATCCGGCATGGATGAATTCCGTCCTCAGCATCCGGAGTTCCGGGAACAGCTGTTTCCCATGGTCAAGCCAGCTGTTGTCCTGGCCTATGCCTTCAGCTACGCCAAGCACACAGGCCTTGCGGTATACCTTATCGCGGATCTTGTTCCATTCCGGCGTGCCGCTGAAGCACGCATGGATGGACATCAGTGCCCTGACGATCGTATTCATGCCGCCCCATGACAGCAGATACAGCGTCCGTTCATCATCGTCCAGAACGGTCCGGACAATGAATTCAGAGCCTTCTGTTTCCTCTCTGACATCACCTTCAAAGGCGATATTTCCTGTTTTTGTTATGCTGAGCAGATATTCCGGAGACGGATAATCAGGTGAATGCTTCAGCAGATTCGGATATACAGCTGCGTATTCATTCTGCCAGAGCGATTCGATCCAGCCTTCTTCAAACGGACGGTATGCTTTCAGTGAAACTGCCTCCGGATCGGGATGCGGATAGCCGATATGCCCGGAATATGCAAGCTCTCCGCTGCATGAATAATGCGGAGTGACTTCTCCGAGCGTATGCACGCCGTCTCCGTTGAAATGGTATTTGGAAGCAG
Organism: Erysipelotrichaceae bacterium; assembly: GCA_003446295.1. The sequence goes on along the minus strand of DMBB01000381.1, from coordinate 1,819 downwards.
TATAAACAAACCCCGCAGGATCGATCTCGTCAAGATGCAGGGCAAGATGGATCATGGAATTCATGTCATCGCATTCCATGTCTGTTGTGATCAGTACGCGGGGTTTATTCATATTCATTCTCCTCAAACAAGCAGTCTGACTTTGATCATGCCGGGAATGGCATTCAGTTCGTCGATCGTGTGCTGTTCAATGTGTGAGTTGACATCAAAGATGGAGTAAGCAAAGTCTCCCATTGATTTGTTTGTCATGTTTTCAATGTTGATGCCTTCCGAGGCAAACAGCGGCATGATATTTGCCAGCATGCCGGGTTTGTTCTCATGGATCAGGCACAGCCTGGCTGTACCGGTCCTCTCAAGGAATACGTTTGGCATGTTGACAGCGTTGCGGATGTTGCCGTTTCTCAGGTAATCGTCCATCTGGGCAGCTGCCATCCTTGCGCAGTTGCTTTCCGCTTCGATCGTTGTTCCGCCCAGGTGCGGCGTCAGGATCGTATTCGGCGCATGGATCAGCCTTTCCGTCGGGAAGTCGGCTACATATCTGGATACCTTGCCGCTTTCCAGCGCGGCAATGATGGCGTCTTCATCGACCACTTCGCCTCTTGCGTAGTTGATGATGCGGACACCGTCCTTCATTTTGGCAATGCGCTCGGCGTTGATCAGTCCGACTGTATCGTTTTTGAGCGGTACGTGCAGTGTAATATAATCGCATTCCTGCAGGAGCTCATCCAGACTGGAAGCACGTTCGACATGTCTGGATACCTTCCATGCGGCATCTACCGACAGGAAGGGATCATAGCCGTATACTTTCATTTCCAGGTTCAGCGCGACATTGGCAACCATACTGCCGACATTGCCCGTACCGATGACGCCCAGTGTTTTGCCTGCATATTCCGGCCCGGCAAACTGTTTCTTGACTTTTTCCATCCGTTCTTCAACAGGACCTTCACTGCCATCGTATGTATAGACCCATTTCATTCCATCAAAGATATCACGGCTTGCCATGGACATGGCAAACAGGAACAGTTCTTTGACGCCGTTGGCATTTCCGCCGGGCGTATTGAATACAACGATGCCTTTTCTGATGCATTCCTCGACCGGGATCGTATTGTATCCGATGCCCGCCCTGCCGATGCAGAGCAGCTCCGGATTGAACGGATAATGATGCAGGTCTGAAGCGCGTACAAACAGCGCGTGCGGTGATTCTATCTCATCACCGATCGTATACATCGGTTCTTTCAGGATCTCTTTTGCGGACTCGGATATGTTGTTCAGTGTTTTGATACGGTACATAGCAGTTATTCCCCCAGCAGTTTCTTTTCAAATGATTCCATGAATCCGCAGAGCTGTCTGACTCCTTCGGGATCCATGGCATTGTAGATCGAAGCACGCATGCCGCCGCTCAGACGGTGGCCTTTCAGGTTGACGAAGCCTGCTTCGGCAGCTTCCCTGACAAATCTGTCATCGATCGCAGGATCGTCTGTCCGGAATGTGACGTTCATGCCTGAACGGGCAGACTTTTCCGCGTGTCCATGAAACAGTTTTGACTCATCGATGACATGGTACAGCATCGCAGAACGCTCGTTCCTGAGCTTTTCCATGCCTTCCACACCGCCCTGTTCTTCGATCCAGTCCATGACAAGAGACAGGATGTAGATGTTCCAGCATGGCGGTGTATTGAACATCGACTGTTTGTCGATCATTCTCCGGTACGACAGCATCAGCGGCGTATATTCTTTTTCACACAGGATCAGATCATCCCTGATGATCACGACCGTCAGGCCGGCCGGCGCCATGTTCTTCTGCGCGCCTGCGTAGATCA
>DMBB01000245.1 GCA_003446295.1 Erysipelotrichaceae bacterium | reverse complement strand
AGCCCCTTCTGGATCGATCTGCTGATGATCGATGTGTTCAGGAAATCATGGAACATGTCGGGAAATATTGTCAGTACAGTGATCTTCATAACAGTCCCTCGTCCATATGGATCCTGATGATCCTGTTTTCCGTATCGACATGAAGTACAAAATACGGAATGTCCGGCAGCAGGAATTCCTTCCCCTCAGCCATGCGGATACGCAGATTTTTCTGCGCTCCGCGGGTTTCTTCTACAGCGATGACTTCACCGATGTTTCTGCCTTCTTCATCTTCTGCTTTCATCCCGATCAGTTCATCAGCGTAGAATTCTCCTGCAGGAAGCTTGTGACGGTCATCTGCGTTCATGCAGATGACACAGTTCTTATACTGCTCAGCAGAATTGATATCCGGGATCCCTTCGAGCATTACGAGCGGAAAGCCTTTGTGCACACGGAATGAACGCACCTTGAAAGGAAGGTATTCATCATTCTGCAGGATGTATACCGTCTTTCCCTTCTGATATCGGATCTCGTCAAAATCCGACCAGCTTTCGATTTTCATTTCACCTTTCAATCCATGGGTGTTGATGATTCTGCCGATCTCTATATATTCCATGACTACCTCACAAAAAAGGATGCGTTGTACATCCTTTTTCAGATTTCTTCAAACTTGATGCTGACTCGCTTATCCTCTGAATGGGATGCGATAGACATAACCTGACGCAGTGCTGACGCCATCATACCTTTTCTTCCGATGAGCCGGGCAATGTCATCGCTCTTTGCATAGACATGCAGAACAACATCTCTGTCTTTCGGACCTGATGTGACCCTGATATCCAGACTTTCGCGATCATTTACCATCGGCGCAACCAGATCTTTCAGTACCTGATCCAGTTCTGCCATAGGAAATTACTTCTTCTCTTTTTTAGCCGCTTTTTTCTCTTCGTCGAATTTCTTCATGATGCCCTGGGAAGAGAAAATGTTGCGAACTGTGTCAGAAGGCTGTGCACCTGTTCTCAGCCACTTCAGTGCGAGTTCTTCATCTACATTGACTGTAGCCGGTTCAGTTGTAGGATTGATATAACCCAGAGTTTCGATTGCACGGCCATCGCGGCGTGTTCTGGAATCTGCTACAACGATACGATATCTCGGAGCCTTTTTTGAGCCCATACGAGTCAGTCTGATTCTTACTGCCATAGTTTTGTTCCTCCTTATTACGAACATCACCTATTATATGTCGTGTAAATGATCTGTCAAGTATTTTTACTTGACAGACTGAACAAATCCGGTTTTTCATCTTTGGCTTTATTTATAGCTATTGAAGAAATGACCTCTGAAGCCGTTTGACTGTTTTTATCTCTTGTTGCAAAACCATCAGACGGTATATTACTGAAAAGATCAAAACTGCAATTCCAGACAATTGACCTGTCAATTACAATGAAATGCTTGCCGTGCTGAGCAAAAATAATATTTGCGCCTAAGCCTTCCAAATACGCTCTCACCTGTTCATCGATCTGTTTTTCAGAATTTTGTACAAAATTTACAGTCACACCTTTCTGCACTGCTTTCATTAGTAATCCATGGAATTTCTTTACCCTTGATAGAATTGATTTGACCGCAAAAACAGTTATTTCTGACTCTGCATTTTTGATATCCTGAATCAGCACTTCTTCGAAGTTTTCTTTGCTATACAAAATCTGATCAACATTTATCTCTTCATGTTCGGTATAGACATAATATCCTTCCGCCTGATATTGTTTCAGACGTTTATAGTACATTGATTGTGCCATTGGAATCTGTGTATCCACGTAATCATATACTTTGACCAGATCTTTCTGTTCTGATGTTCTGTGAATTCTTCCGGTATATTGAGTGATTCTCGTTTTAGACGAGATCGGAAGCACAAGGAACAGGCAATTCAGCGATGGCAGATCAAATCCTTCACCCAGAAGTTTGCTGGTCGCAAGAAGAATATACTGATGCTTAATGTTTCTTATTTCATCCAGAGTTGCTTTACGTTCATTTCTGCCTGCCGCTCCATTCAGCATATAAACATTGTCACATGCTGTTTCCAGCATTTTAAAAAGTATTTTCAGATGATCTATTCTTTCTGTCAATAAAATGATATTACTGCGTTCTTGATATTCACGAAGCACATCCTTAACGATCATATAGTTTCGTACATGATCATTCATCAGTTCTGTGCACATATATGTATACGAATACCGATCTTTCAGGACACGACAGTTCGTATATCGCGGAATCAGATACTGCCGGAATGAATACGTCCTTTTTACTGACTTTTCAGAGACTTGTTTTCTGATCTGTCCGCAGTACATTGTAATCACTTTAAATAAACCGTCATCACGTTTTGGTGTTGCAGACAAGCCAAATATATATTTACTGCGTACATGTCTCATTACATGAAGAAAACTATCGCATGCAACATGATGGCATTCGTCTATGATAGTTAATCCGTAATCCTTTAACAAAGAAGAAAGATCCTCATGATTTTTCAGTGATCTGACCATTGCGATATCAATATGACCATTCAGCCGTTTTGAAGTCCCATTATATTTGCATACGAATCTGTCTTTTTTTCTTAGTGCTTTCGGATACTCTAAAAACTGTTCTATACGTTCTTCCCATTGATCCTGGATCTCTTTACTATCCACAAGGATCAATGTGTTCACTTTCAGCTTTGCAATTAAATAAAGCCCGATAACGGTTTTTCCATAGCCAGGTACAGCCTGTAAAATACCCATGTCATATTTAAGCATCACTTCAGCTGCTTCCAGCTGATCATCTCTCAGCATTCCGAGAAATCTGACATCGATTGGACTGCCTGAACAAGTATGATCCTCTATCTGAAAATGTGTTTCCGGCATTGCATGCTGAATAACTGGAAATAGTCCTCGCGGCAGGTATAGATATTTATCATCTTCCTCGTAATATGAAAGAACCCTGCTGAACTCAGAATTGATATAAATCGGTTTATGAAGCCGCTGCAGTTCGAAATATTTCGGATTATACATAGATGCACATCGAAGAAGAATATTTCTGGTAACGGCATTCATTCCTTCTTTTTCAAGCTGCAATGATGTTGATACACTACCGTATATTTTTCTGACGTATTTAACATCTGTTGTCAGTGATAAAGACAATTGATCATTATCAAAGAAATAGTCTTCAGTACTTCTGAGCGCAAGTATTGAATTGATCTCCTCCAGCGTTATTTTCGGTCTGGACGTCAAGTATTCGATCTGATTTGGTATTACCTGCTGCTGAATATTGATAAATGCTGAATTCCCCTTACGGAAAGCATCATAGCGTAATGGGGCAGCAATCAGATTTCCTTTACCTTCATCCGGAATATAATCCTGGTTCGGGAACATTCTGTCAAAAGAAGAAAATGATAATCCTCTATTATTTTTCATTGCTTCGCGAATGAAAAACTCACCGAATTTTCTGACTGAAACAGCCTTGATAGGCTCAGCAAAGAAAAACCATAAATGACCGCCATATCCGGATTGAGATCTTTCCATCACAGGATAAACTTTGTACTTTATTGCTTCTTTGTACACACTGAGTAAGTTTTCCATCCAGTTATCATCATCAAAATCAATCGCAAGGAAACATGATGTATTGTCATCGAACATAGGATACAATCCGATTCCTTGGTTTTTGCCTTGAAAATGAGCTCGCAGAACATCCGCGGTCAATGGCCGAAAAGATCTGTTTGTGCATTGAAAACAATTAAATCTGCCATGTTTTTTAGGACAGTTTTCCTTAAAACTGTTGCTGCAGGCAGGTGCCCAGCCATATCTATTATTCTTTTTGCTGAAATACCGCTCAGCATAAATATCAGTTCTGCAGCGAAAGTAATCCTGGAACACTCTGATCTTTTCTTCTGCAGATAACTTATTGTTCGGATCCGTAATAAAAATACCGTACTGTTTCAGCAGTCTTTCCAATTCATTGATCCGCCGATCTTTTTGTTCAATGACAGCCAGTAATTCTTCTTTTGTCTTCTCCATATATTCTGTTTAATCTATGTTGAATATCCGGTAATAAATGAAATTTCAAAACAAGCTTGAATAGTTATGAAATGATCAGCATATGCCGCAATGGATAATGTCAGTCAAAATGATGCTCTTTGATAAATTGAAATTGCTGTTTAAAGTACTTTCAGTTTCCTGGCAGCTTTCCAGGCAATTCCTCTGGATGTATTGAGCTGATCGAATTTCACCATGATGACCCCTTCTTTGGGATCGATCGATTCGATCGTTCCTTCTCCGAATACAGGGTGAGCTACCCTGTCTCCGATGGTGAACGGGAAGTCAGCAGCTTCGGCAAGACCTGCCTCCTGATCGGATATATAAGCAGAGGCGTTTTTCAGAAGGCTTTCCGGAAGTTCGTTCACGAAGTCCAGCGTATCTTTCATTTCCAGTACAAATCTGGACGGATACCTGTCTGTCATATCGAAGTTTCTGCCTTCTCCATCAGATATATAAAGTCTCCGCTCACTTCTTGTAATCGCTACATAAGCCAGCCTTCTTTCTTCTTCCATGGCAGTCTGGCTGTCTGCCCTTCTGGACGGGAAGATCCCTTCACTCATGCCGCACAGGAACACATAAGGGAATTCCAGGCCTTTTGCAGTATGGATCGTCATCATACGGACTTCATCAGAACCTTGTGGCATATCCTGCCGCGTGAACAGCGCGATCTGGTTCAGCCATGTGATCAGATCTGTTTCCTCTCCGCAGGAGGCTTCGAATTCAAATACGGACTGCTTCAGTTCAGCCAGTTCATCCAGGCGTTCCTGTGCACCCTGTGTCCTGAGCATCTTTTCATATCCGCTCTCATCCAGGATCTCTGCAAGAACCTGGGATACCGTGCGGCTTGAATAGGATGCATTGAATGATTCGATCAGATTGATAAATGAATGTGCCTGGGTAGAACGGAAGAGTTCATCTTCAGCGCATAACTGCAGTGCTTCATACAATGTGCATCCATGTGCCTCGCTGTATTCCTTCAGATATGCGATCCTTCTCTTGCCGATATTTCGTTTGGGCTTGTTGACGATCCTCAGGAATGAAAGATCGTCCTTATATGCGATCATGCGCAGATATGCTATAGCGTCACGGATCTCCATCCGTTCATAGAACTGTATGCCGCTGTAGATCCTGTACGGCAGCTGTTTGCGGATGAAGACTTCCTCAAGATTTCTTGATACATAATGCGCACGGTATAAGATCGCTGTATCACGGTATGATACGCCCTGCTCATGAAGAGAGCGGATCGTGCTTTCGATCCATTCTGCTTCTTCCTTTGATGTTTTCGCATGGAAATAGACAGGTTTTACAGATTCCGTGATCACCGGAATCATGCGCTTTTCGATCCTCAGTTTGTTCCGTGCGATCAGGGTATCCGCACTTTCCAGAATGCCTGCCTGAGAGCGGTAGTTGCGGTTCATCATGATGGTGCGGACATCCGGATAATGCTTATCGAATTCAACAAGGAAACGGACATTGGCGCCGCGCCATGTATAGATCGTCTGATCAGGATCACCGACGATAAACAGATTGTTATGATAACGGCAGATCGCATCCATCAGTTCATACTGCAGCGGGTCAATATCCTGGAATTCGTCGATCATGATGTATTCCAGGCGTTTCTGCCATTTGATCCTGATGTCATCGTGCATTTCAAAGATGTACAGAGTAAAACGGATCAGGTCGTTGTAGTCGAGGCCGAAGCATTTCTTTTCCTGATACAGATATCCGTAGAACAGGATATCGTCGATCGATTCTGCTTCCATGTATTTCTGATGGAGTTCATCCAGAGACATCTGGATCATATTCAGGAAATAGCGCGGTTCATATTTGCCTTTGCGCATTTCAAACATATCTCTGGCGTCAGAATATGTTTTATCACGCAGTGACAGGCCCCGTTCTTCATAAATCACTTCCAGCATTGCATCGATATCAGCGTTATCGAGCACCAGGAATGACTTTGGATACTGAACAGCATAGCTTTCTTCCTGGAGAACTCTGACACAGAATCCATGGAACGTAACAATAAAGCCGGTATCACTGTCACCTGTCAGCTGACGGATCCTTTTGCGCATTTCATTGGCTGCTTTATTGGTAAATGTGACACATAAAATATTGCCGGGACGGATACCCAGTTCCAGTACCAGATATGCGAATCTTCTTGTCAGGGCGCGTGTTTTTCCCGAGCCTGCTGATGCAATGACACGGATGTATCCCTCCGTAGATGTCACTGCATCAAGCTGTTCAGGATTCAGTCCTTCCAGAATATCATCCATGAACTGCCTCCATTATGTGATTCCTGAATCGTCTGCCTGCTTCTGCTATCAGGGCCGTTCCGGCAACGATGCCGCTCAGCCAGAGGATCGTCATATATACAGGCTGTCTGTATACGTAGAAGAACGGATAAGGACCGCTTTTGATCCTGAGAATATTCAGCATCAGCACGATCGCTCCGTATATGATCGTAGGAATGATCCCGTATTTCAGATCCCCGGGTGAGAGATGCTTCCCCTCTTCAAAGAACAGAAAACTGATGCATGAGAGGATCGGTGAGAGCGTATGGTGAAACAGCATGCCTCCGCCGAACAGCATGTACCTTGCGTTTCCCATGATCGGGATCAGTACAAATATCACAACAAGAAATGTCACATTCAGACATACAAAAGCAGCATATCTCAACAGATGTGCAGATCTGTGCTTCAGCAGGTACATTGCAGATGCAATCACTGCCAGAATGTTGCTGTCCTGTGTGTAGTAGAACAGCATGGACCATCCGAAATGCCGTACCATGAATAATCCGGCAAGTGAACTGATCATGATCATCACATTCAGCAGGATCCCGATCCTGTTTCTGTTCATCAATGGTTACCCGTAAGACGGAAACGGAATTCGATTCCCTGATAATTGATCGTCATTGCGTCTTTGTGGTCACCTCTGAGAACCATGGAACTTACTTCCTGTGCTGTTCTGAGAATATCTGCTGAGAGCGGACTGTTTCCATGTGACGGATAGAGCTGACTGATTTTGCCGTCTTCAACCAATCCCAGCAGAAGTGAAACGGTTGTTTCATATACATCCAGGGAAGAAGACTCAGCAAAGTCGACCAGGATCTCCTTCTCACCCACCAGATCACCGCAGAACAGTCTGCCGGATGCTTCATCCAGATAACTGACTGAGCCGTGTGTATGTCCGGGTGTTTTCAGAATGCCGACGATCCTTCCGCCAAGATCAAAGAATCCATCTTCAGGAAGCGCTTCATGTTCGGATGGACGATTATAGCGGATCAGGTCCTGCAGAGGACTGTATACCGCGGAAACAAGGCTTCCAAGTCTGCCGGAAGGTGTATTCCTGCTGGAAGGACTCTCATTCATGTATTTCCGGAATACGTCTTCATCTTCTTCCGGGAAGAAGACTTCAGGATACCAGTGATTTCCGAGGATCTGTTCACTGTGTCCGTGTGTATTGCATACCCACAGAGGCAGATCGGTAATACGGCGGATCGCCTTGGGAACATTTGTCAGGTTCAGTCCGGTATCGATCAGCAATGCGTGTTCTTTGCCGACCAGAAGATACATATTGACTGCATGTCCTCTGTCATATTCCGTAATGCGGAATGTCGTGTCATCTATTTTATGTGCTTTCGGTGTAAACATATTATCACTCCAGTTCAGGACCATTTTACCATGTTTCATCTCATTTGAACTTTCATGGTATGCACCTGTGCATATCACAGAGAAAAAACGCCCGGAATCAAAGTCCCGGACGCCTGTTTCAGTGATTTGTCAGTGATCAGGAAAGGATCGGCTTGACTGCTTCAGCAAGAGCTGCCTTTTCAGCTTCTGCTTCTGCAAGATCCTTGCCTAATGTTGTGAAGTATGTCTTGATCTTCGGTTCTGTTCCGGAAGGACGTACAACAACTGTAGCACCGTCTTCCAGATCATAGATCAGAACATTTGCCTTCGGCAGACCTGTTTCTTCAGGCTTTGTATAGTCAGTTACTTTAACAACTGCCTTGCCTGCGAATTCTGTCGGAGGAGTTTCTCTCAGACTGCTCATGATTCCAGCCATCTTGTCCATACCGGACAGACCAGGGAATTCGAAGCTGTCGACTTTGTTCAGATAACGGCCATACTGTGCATAGATCTCTTCCAGACGCTGTTTGATGGAAGAACCGATGCTGCGGTAGTAAGCAG
>DMBB01000366.1 GCA_003446295.1 Erysipelotrichaceae bacterium | reverse complement strand
TAGATTGTACCGCAGATTCGATTTTCCGTATATACGGATCGTTTTCATAATTTGTGCCATCCATTACATACCGTGCAAACGTTCGGATTTCAGGATGGTCATCTGAATCGACAGGGCAGTTGAGGATAATAATGTTAATCTCTTTCCTTTCATCAATACCGTTTTCATTCTTCAGAGTGTAGTGTTCCATACGTCTGCCTGTTTTTGTGGCATCATATGCGCAGATGAAAATAACGTACACTCTTCCATTCACATCCAGATATGGTTCTGTTTCCATGGAATTGAGAACGAGTGATGCGACGTAGATCAGTGACCGGGCAAATAGTTTCCCATGCTCTTTAGCCTGCATTTCCGAATCAAACAGATAGTTTCCACCGGAACTGAAAATGTCAAACCGTACTCCGCGGATTCTGTATCCGTTGTCAACCGTAAATTCCTTGACGGCAATCTTTTGGGCAGGAATATGTTCACCGGGCAGGATTCTTCTCAGCAGTTCCGTCAGGAGTTCCCTGTCCCGGAAGACTTCCGTGAACATGAAATTGTCACGGATCGTCAGCTCTGAAAGCGGTTTGATCTGTCTTAGCAAATCTTTCTGATTCATTTTTCAGCCTCCTCTGTAATTTGTATTTGCAGAAAAAGCCGTTTGGATTATTTTTCTTTGAAAAAGTGTTATGCTGTACACCTTAAAGTACAGTCTTTCATAATAATTACGTAATAATCAGAATTGAAAGAAGCGGAGACAAATATATGAATGATCGCTGGAAACACCTGTTCAGGCCTGTCATCCTTGAGAGAGGCAGGGATATCTTTGAATCTGGAGAAATCGATGAAGTTGAGAAAACTGCAGAAGGTTGGAGAGGAATCGCGCATGGAACGTATGATTATGAAGTAGAAACTTACATTGAAGGTGAAGAGGTCACTGGTATGAGCTGCACCTGTCCATATGCGGAAGGCGGAAATCACTGCAAGCATATGGCGGCTTTGCTGTATGCGGTCTCTGAAGAAGTAATCAATCCTGTTTCCGTATCCGAAGACCTGAATGACGTGCTTGAAAAAATGAATGAGACACAGCTGCGCAAGGAGCTGAAAGAAATCCTGCTGAATGACAGCTCCCTGAAAAACCGCATTCTTCAGAAATACCGCAGTGCACCGGCAGACATGGCAGATGTGAACAGAATTCTGTCATTGCTTGGAAATCTTTCCGTGCGCATTGGCGGGAGAAATGAATATATCAGCTGGGAGAAGGGATGGGAGTATGTCCAGGCATTTCAGGAGATTCTGACGGATTCTGTTGAGCCGATGATTGAGCGCAATGAAACGATGCAGGCTTTCGCTGTTTTGAAAGGGGCGTTTCATATCCTGAATGATGTTGACATGGATGGATCGGGCGGTGAACACAGTGAAATTGCTTCCTCAATTGAAGAATACTGGGACAGAGTTATTCATCTTGCGTCAAAAGAAGAGAGAACACAGATGTACCAGTGGTTCAGAGCAATGGAAAAACGCAGTGATGATCTGATCTGCGGAGACAGTATCACCTCTGCGCTGGAGAATTATTTTGATGATCCTGAGTATCTTCTGCCGATGCTGAAAGACATGAGGAATAAACTGCGCGGTGATCAGGCAGATAACTATATGCTTGAATACGATCTGGAAAAATACAAGAATCTTCTGATCCGCTCCGGCAGTGATCTTTCTGAATATGAAACATGGCTGGAAGATCACAATGACCTGAAGAGTGTGAAAAGAATCCTCCTGAAAGAAGCGGAAGGAAGAGGAGATTCCCTTCAGGCAATTGCGATTCTGAGGGAGATGTACGAACAGGAGAAAATAGCAGGCCTGAAAAGAAGTTATCTGGAACAGCTGCTGGAGAAGTACAGAGAAACCGTCAATACAGAAAAGGTAAAAGAGGCTCTGTGGAAATTGCTGGCGCAGTATCGGATCTCCTCAATGGCATACGTGAGAGAGCTCAGATCACTTTGCGACAGTGCGGAGTGGAAGAATGTGCGTGAGATGATCCTCGCGGTAAATGAGAGTCTGAAACCTGATGTGTATGATGATGAAGAGATGTATGACAGTCTTATGGAATATCTGATGCATCAGCCGGTGGAAATGATGGACAGGTACAGAATGAAGCTGAAGGATCTGTACCCTGATGCCCTGAGCACATATTACGCGAAGTATCTCGACAGGATTTCCTGCCGCTATGGAAATCTTGCGCTGTACAGAACAATGAGAACATATTTGAATATACTTGCCGGAATTCCCGGCGGCATTTCAAAAGCGAACAGTCTGATTGACTCCTGGATGGAAAGGTATCCGACCAGAAAAGCAATGCAGGAAATGCTCAGAGAAGTCAAAGCTGAATATAACAGCCTCCCTTGATTGGAAGGCTGTTATGTCTTTCAGCCGCCAAGCAGCTTCTGGATGAGTTTTTCCAGGAAGCCCGGCTGGGAGACTTTTCCGTATTCTTTCTTTGTGACGCTGATTTCATCTTCCGAGATTTCCACCAGCATGTATGATGCTCTGGAACCGTCACGGTTATGACGGATGGAACCGGGGTTGAGAAGACGGACACCGTCGATGACTTCATCATCGTATGTATGCACATGGCCGAAGAAGATGATATCCGCTCCATGCGCCTTTGCCCGCTGCACCATCGTTTCATAGTGGAAGTACGACAGGAAGTCCATGTGGCCATGGCATACATAGATGGTATGCCCGCGCACATGAAGAACCTGATGATCCGGCACTGCGTTGTAATAGAGGAAATCATTGTTTCCCTTCACGCAGATGAAACCGTTCATCTGTTCCGGATCCATTTCCGAATCACCGCAGTGCACGAAAAGATCATAATCACTGTATGTCTGTTTCAGATAGTTCAGACATTCACTGTCACCGTGATTGTCCGATACAAGTACAATCCTGGTTGTTTCCATGGAAACAGTATTGCATGATTATGAATTCCTTTCAAACTGTCTGCCTGTGCAGAAGGGTGAGGGAATACAGATCGGAAAAGGAAATGCATTCATCCTCAATGCGGATCAGATGTCCGATCGGATCCACATACTGCACGACACCTTTCGCCGTGATATACAGTCCTTTGATCATATAGGCTTCATTGTGCGGATCTGTGCAGAGAATATAATATTCCGCGCTGACATATGCCTGGTTCAGAAGCGCCAGGCGTTTTGTTTTTGTCAGCTCATGAAGAAGACAGAGTGTTTCATTCAGATCATCGCTTCTCTCGGGATCGATGATCCGCTTTTCCTCATAGATGATGTCCTTGGATGCGACCTCTTCCTCAAAGCCCTGCAGGGCAGCGAACGGCGCGAAGATCTTCGCCCGTTTTCCGCAGTGCATATGCGGATGCCTGAGTGAAAAGTAGTCGCCGTCATGAACGGGTCTGCCTTTTTCCATCACGGATGCGTACTTAAAATCATCGGGCCGGGGTATCCTGCCGATGTCCGGGTAAATATGCATAAATGATCCTCCCTATTAAATCAAGCGTTTTTGCTTTATTTAAAGGCTTTTTTTGAATTAGTAACTCGATTAAATGAGCTCAGATCATGTGCAATTCCTGCATCGAGTGCGAATATAGAGTGATTTTGCATACACGAAATACAAAACGTCGTGCTTTGTATATTAATGGCCGTGTGTATGCCTGTCTCTCTATGGCGGCGAACCTCCCGTGTCTACCAGGATCATCCTTACGATGTCTCTAACTTCCTTCGTTCCGTCTGCCCATAACCCAGGTGCCAGCTAAGCTTCTTTACAGGGTCATGCCCTATGGACCAACATTGCCAGCTACCAGCTCATTCTTTGTATTGAATCTGCTGACCTTGTCTCATAGCAGCACTTGCTTGATGCAGAGGACGTTTGCCTGCTATGTCTTCCGGTTAGCTTCCGGTCTCTGTTTTCACAGCCGGATCTGAATGTCTGTATGTATCAGGCACTCAGATCCATCTGCGATCCAGAGCTGTTGTTCTTTTCTGATTTACGAACAGCCGTCGTTCTGTTTTAATTTCAGAACAGCTTCTATTTCCAGCCGTATTTCAGATGGCCGCTTTGTATACTATAGATGTCGAGCATCCATACTCTTCGGCGATCTGCCTGAATTCTTCATTTCAAGCATGTACTTTTTGTCTTCTTCATCGAACCGTTCAGGTCTGTCGGCTCCGAATGGATTCCTGTCTTCCGAGCGTTTCGCTGCTTCCATGAGCCTTTTCTTCAGCAGCTGATAATCCGGATCCTCCGTGTCTTTAACATAGTAGTCAAGATAGTCTGTCAGCCTCGACACGGTACAGTATCTGATCCATTTCGGATCAAACTCTTCCTTCCTCATGCAATGGTCTCGGGTCTTACGATGTCATTCAACATCTTCTGGCCGTCATATCTGATGCCTTTTGTCAGGATGGTATAGAACACTCTGATGAGCTTGCAGGCTACCGCCACGACAGACTGCATCTTCTTGAGAGGATTCTTTTTTCGTGTTGTGTAATATTCATGTATGACCGCAAATTCCGGATTCTTTCCTATTACTGATATGGCCGCCTGGAACAGGAAATACCTTAATATCTTTCTTCCTCTGTAACTGATACTGCTCTGTCCGTTATGTTTGCCGGATTCATTCGCCACAATTGCGTAACCGCTGAGTTTCTGTATGCTTTTCGCATCTTCAAACCTGCTTATGTCTCCAACCTCTGCGATAAATCCTGACACCGTCCTGATCCCGATTCCTTTGATCTCAAGAATACGTTCAACATTAGGAACCTTCATGACTTCTTCATGAAGACGCGCCATCAGTTTCTCCTCTCGGGCAAGGTATCTGTCAAGGTCCTCAAGCAGCTCAGAAATCTCCTCTCTGGCAGCCCATGGGTTTTCCTTCCGGCCGATACTGTGTTCAGCCGCTTCCACGATCTGCAGCGCTTTCTTCATTCCGACCGAACGAAGTTTGGCATTCCTGAAGATCCGGTTCACACCTTCCGCTCCAAGATTGATTACATCCTCCGGCAGCGGCGCTTCAGCCAGTAATAAGCGAGAACTCTTTGCCTTCAGATCACCGAACACAGCTGTGAACTCCGGGAAGTAGATACTGAACCACCTTGCCAGCCTGTTCTTCACAACAACCAGTGATTCAGTTGCCCTCATTCTCATGTTGTTGAGTTCTCTGATACTGGCATAGATGCCGTTCGGCATATAGGGAATCATGTAACGTCCTTCTGTCACCAGGCCGGCAATCGTCTTGGGATCTTTCCTGTCGTTCTTGTTTGGATTGTTGTCATCAAGCTCCTTGGATTTCTTCACGTGAGAGGGACTCACATGAACCACAACCATCCCATGCGCCTGAAGATAAGCTGCCAGGTTATACCAGTAATGGCCTGTAGGCTCCATTGCACACATGATGAATTTCTTACCGCTCGTCCTCAATTGGTTCGAAATCCATCCCTCCAGCTGTGTGAAGCCTTTCTCATCATTTTCAAATCCAAGTGCTTTTCTGGACAGCTCGACCTTGCGGTTATTGAACATTCTGGCAAAGTGCTTTTCACTCCCTACATCAATACCAACAATCAGCCATTCATCAGTAAGCATTTCAATCTTTTCGTTCTGCGTGTTACAATTCATTTCGTACCTCCGTAATTTTGAACTGTGCTAACCCGACAGTCAGCAGATTCAATTTTACACGAGGTACTTTTTCTTTCAGCCTCCTTAGCTCTCAGGTTTGTCCTCCTGTTTGAATATTACAGGAAGCTTCTTT
>DMBB01000306.1 GCA_003446295.1 Erysipelotrichaceae bacterium | reverse complement strand
TCGTTCTTGAACATGAGCAGCCAGTCTTCTTCTTTGCCGTCAATATCCGCTTTGATCTTCACAGAGCAGGCATTGATCTCCTCGGATTCATCCAGATCATTCAGTCTGCCTGACTGCTTCAGCGCTTTGACGCCGATCGTTGCCAGATCCATCAGGGTGACAGGCTTGTCCTTCTTCAGGACATGCTTTCTCAGATCCAGGTATTCATCATATACTTCCGCCGCATATGCAGGTTCGATATCGACATGGTCGATGATCGTTCCGAATGTTGTGTGACGGCAGTGGTCGCTCCAGTATGTGTCGACCACTTTGATCTCGGTGATCCTCGGATCTCTTTTTTCTTCTTCAATAAAGTATTTCTGCAGGAATCTGATATCTGCCAGATCCATTGCCAGACCGTACTGATGCAGGAATGCCTCCAGACCTGCTTCATCCAGCTCACGGAAGCCTTCGACGATCATCGGAAGTTCCGGATGCGGATAGGACTGGCGGATCGTTTCCGGCTTGGAAAGCTTTGCCTTCCTTGCCTCAACAGGGTTGATCAGTGTTTCCTCGATCCTTTTTCTGTCGGCATCTGTCAGTTCGCCTTTGATGAAATAGATCTTCGCACTGCGCACTTCGGGACGTTCCCGGCATGTGGCAAGCTGGATGCACTGCGAACATGAGTCAGCACGCTGATCAAACTGTCCGGGCAGGTATTCGACTGCCAGGACATATTCATCTGCTGCCGGTTCAGGCATTGTTTCCTCATAAAGGTCATCTACCTGAGGTTCGGAAAGGATCGTATAACGGGCAGCTTTATAATCTTCTTCCAGTATATTTTCGAGATCGTAACGGTTCAGCACGCGCACGGACCTGATATGGTCATTGCGCAGCGCGATCGTCAGATCATTGAGCACAGCACCTGCTTCAACAGCATATGCAGGCTTTTTTTCAACAAAACAGCGATATACAGTCATCAAAGATCCTTTTCCTTTCTGCCGATATCCGTACGGTAATGCATATTTTCAAAGCCCACCTTGCCGACAACGGCGTATGCTTTGTCCAGTGCTTCATGTAGCGTTTCACCGACAGCAGAAATGCCGAGCACTCTGCCGCCGCTGGTCACATATTGTCCGTCCTTCAGGGCTGTTCCCGCATGGTAGATGGTGACGCCCTCGTATTGTCCGGACTGATCGAGGCCATAGATCACATAGCCTTTCTGA
Organism: Erysipelotrichaceae bacterium; assembly: GCA_003446295.1. The sequence goes on along the minus strand of DMBB01000306.1, from coordinate 2,439 downwards.
TAGGATGCAGGATATCCGCCGCTGGCTTCAATGACGCATGCGCATGCGGCATCCTTCCATTCGATCTTCAGGTCGGACAGTGTTTCATCATGCACTGCCTTCATGATCGTGAACAGATCTGTTTCCAGCAAAGGCAGTACGACCTGTGTCTCCGGATCACCGAAGCGGCAGTTGTATTCAACGACCTTCGGTCCGTCCGGCGTGATCATGAGGCCGAAGTAAAGACATCCCTTGAAGGGCCTGCCTTCCGCATTCATTGCGTTCATGGTCGGCACGAAGATCTCCTTCATGCAGCGCTCAGCGACCTCGCTGGTATAGTTGGGGCTTGGAGCGATCGTGCCCATGCCGCCTGTATTCAGACCTTTGTCGCCGTCCAGGGCACGTTTGTGGTCCTGAGAAGAGACCATCGGGCAGATCACATGGGAATCCGTGAATGCAAGCACGGATACTTCAGGGCCTGTCATGAATTCTTCCAGAACGACTTTGTTTCCGGAAGCGCCGAATGCCTTGTCCACCATCAGTTCCTTGACAGCTTCCACTGCTTCTTCTTCATTCTGGGCGATCAGTACGCCCTTGCCCAGGGCCAGTCCGTCTGCTTTCAGGACAGCTGGATATCTGTTTTTCTCACGGAGTCTTGCGATCAGCCTGTCGGGATCATCAAAGATCTCGTATTCAGCTGTCGGGATCCCGTATTTATGCATCAGTTCTTTGGAGAATGCTTTGGAAGCTTCGATAATGGCCGCGTTTTTGTGCGGTCCGAAGCACGGAATGCCTTCTGCTTCCATTGCGTCCACCATGCCCAGTGCAAGCGGATCATCCGGTGTTACCACGCAGAAGTCCGCATGTTCTTTGGCAAATGCCGTCATAGCTTCGACATCTGTTGCCTTGATGGCGACACACTCTGCCAGGGCAGCGATCCCGCCGTTGCCCGGTGCACAGTAAATATGATCAATTTCTTCGGATCTGCTGAGGGCCGTAATGACCGCATGTTCGCGGCCGCCCGACCCGACAACCAGTACTTTCATTCAGATGACCTCTTTCATCAATGGTGGAACAGACGGATGCCGTTGAATGCCATGACCATGTTGTATCTGTCGCATGTTTCAATGACATTGTCATCGCGGATGGATCCGCCGGGTTCAACAACATAGGAAACACCGCTCTTATAAGCGCGTTCAATGTTGTCGCCGAACGGGAAGAATGCATCAGACGCCAGGGATACGCCTGTATTCTGATCCAGCCATGCACGCTTTTCTTCTTCTGTGAAGACAGCGGGTTTTTCCGTGAAGAAGTTCTCCCATGTGCCGTCTCTCAGAACATCCATGTATTCGTTTCCGATATAGACATCGATGCAGTTGTCGCGGTCTGCTCTGCGGATCGTTTCTTTGAACGGAAGGTTCAGCACCTGCGGTGCCTGACGCAGCCACCAGTGGTCAGCCTTGTCGCCAGCCAGTCTTGTGCAGTGCACACGGCTCTGCTGTCCTGCGCCGACGCCGATGACCTGTCCGTTTTTCGCATATGCGACAGAGTTGGACTGTGTGTATTTCAGTGTGATCAAGGCAATGACAAGGTCTCTCTTGGCACTGTCCGGGAGATCATGGTTCTTTGTAACGATATTTGTCAGTACGCTTTCATCAAGAACGATATTGTTTCTGCCCTGCTCGAACGTAATGCCGAATACCTGCTTGCGTTCGATTTCTGCCGGGACATATTCCGGATCGATCTGGATGACATTATAGTTGCCATTCTTCTTTGTTCTCAGGATCTCCAGCGCGCCTTCCGTATAACCGGGTGCGATAACGCCGTCGGATACTTCTTTTTTCAATAACATTGCTGTGTCTTCATCACAGATATTGGACAGTGCCGCAAAATCACCGTAGGAGCTCATGCGGTCTGCGCCTCTGGCTCTTGCATATGCGCTGGCGATCGGGGACAGCGGTTTGTCGCCTGTGAAATAGATCCTGCGCTCTGTTTCCGTCAGTTCAACACCGACTGCAGCGCCTGCAGGTGATACATGCTTGAAGCTTGCTGCGGAAGGCAGGCCTGTTGCGGCCTTCAGTTCCTTGACGAGCTGCCAGCTGTTCAGTGCATCCATGAAGTTGATATAGCCGGGGCGGCCGTTCAGTACAGTAACGGGAAGCTCTCCCTCTTCCATGAAGATCCTTGAAGGTTTCTGATTGGGGTTGCATCCGTATTTAAGCTGAATTTCCTTTGCCATACTTTATTCTCCTCTTACTTGTTGCGGTTGATGATCTCTGTTTTGACTTCGCCTGTTTCCAGATCGATCGATCTGACGAACAGGGATACGCGGTTATCGTGATTCAGTGCTTCCCAAAGATGCTCACCGAATTCTTCAAACGGTTCTTTTGCAACGTTATAGCGGACAGGCTCTCCCTTGAAGGAAGGGATCGGATTTCCGTTTGTTTCATATGTATGGAT
>DMBB01000165.1 GCA_003446295.1 Erysipelotrichaceae bacterium | reverse complement strand
CACCTGAACTTCTCAGATATCCCCATGTCAATGACCAGGTTCCGTTCCGGAAGCAGGTCATTCTCAGCTTTCTGGAACAGAATGGCCTGTCACTGAACGACATTGATGTGTTTGTCGGCAGAGGCGGCAGTGCCATGCCGGTAAAGTCAGGCATTATTGAGATCAATGACCTGCTTTACAATGATACAAAAGACGCAAAGGGCGGCAGTGAGCATCCTGCCAAGCTGGGTGTTATGCTGGCGTATGAGCTCAGCAAAGAAGGACATCAGAGAGCATTTACAATGGACCCGACCAATGTCGACGAGCTTTGTGATGAAGCAAGACTGACAGGCATCAGGGGATTATACCGGAATGCCCAGGCACATGTTCTGAATCAGAAGGCTGTCGCAAGAAAGCATTGTGAACAGCATGGTCTGAATTATGAGTCCTGTGATCTGATCGTTTGTCATATAGACGGCGGGATCACTGTCCATGCACATCACAACGGCAGAATGATCGACGGCAATGTCGGCAGCGGCGGAGACGGTGCATTTACACCGACCAGGATCGGATCTGTTCCCGTACTGAAGCTTCTGGACTACATTGATGAGCACGGTACGCAGGAAGTCAGAACGATGTGCTCCAGATCAGGAGGTTTTGTATCGTTCTTCGGAACAAGCAATTTCAAAACGGTCTACGATATGGTGCAGCAGGGAGACAAAAAAGCAAAGCTCGTATATGATTCCATGATCTATCAGATCTGCAAAGAGATCGGTTCCATGGCTGCGGTGCTGAAAGGAAAGGTTGACGGTATCCTGCTGACAGGCGGTCTGGTCATCTATGATGATCTGTGTGAACAGATCAGGGAACGCTGCGGGTGGATCTCGGATATCTATATCTATCCTGGAGAACTGGAACAGGAAGCACTCGCAAAAGAAACATTGAAAGCACTGAGAGGTCAGCGTACGATCCATACGTACGACGGGATCCCTCCGTTTGACGGCTTTGACTTTATTGAAGAATAAGGCAGAGGACTGAAGCCTGACGATCATACAGACACTCTTCATAGGGTGTCTTTTTGCTGTATGCAGAATGAACATATACAGAAAAAAGATCCTGACTGGCCACCCGGTGTACAGGATCTCATTTCTTTTGATGCGGATGACAGGACTTGAACCTGCANNAAGGCGTACAGCTCGGCAAGGTTCTTGCCAAGAAGGTGCTCGCACACGATACAGACGGCGCACTGGCTGTATACAGCGACCTGCTCGCAATCTGACAATTTCATTCACATAAACAGAAGCATAAAAAAATCTGATCACAAAAATGAGATCCCGTTCTTTGACTCAGAACAGAATCTCATTTTCTTATGGTGCGCCTGACAGGACTTGAACCTGCACGCACGAAGCACCAGATCCTAAATCTGGCGTGTCTGCCAATTTCACCACATCCGCATAAATACAGGCACGTACATGCCGTGCCTGTTTATTTTACCATGAATTATTGTTTTTGCATGACGTATGCAGCGAATTGCTCAACTTCATCGAGTGTTTTGAACCTTGCAATGAAGTAATCGTCAGCCATGCCCTGCAGGATGCCGGGCATTCTTCCGGACATGCAGATATGCTGACCGTAATTTCTGAAGACATCGTCATTTGAATGGACGTAGCTGCATTTATCGCGCTTGCCGATGAAGGCACAGTGCCATGAATGGTCGATATGGTCGGGTGAGCCGTTGTCCCAGCATACCTTTGCATACATTCTGTAGAGGTCAACGTCGCACTCATAGTTCATCATATCCGGGATATAGCCGCCCGGTGTGCGCATGTTGACTTCCAGTCCGATCAGGTCGCCTGTTTTCCCGAGTCCTTCTTTGTCTTCTGTCATGCGGAAATACTCTGTATGGAAGAATCTGGATCTGATGCCGAACTGACGGATGACTTCTGATGCCTGCGTATCGATATCCTCGGGGATCTCACGCAGGGAATAGAAATAGTTTTCTGATCCTTCGTTCAGCACATCCATAACAGATGACTTATAGACATGGCATGTACGGTAGATGATCTTTCCGTTCTGGTCGACAAGACCGTCATAGGACCAGATCTCTCCGGTGATGAATTCTTCCATGATGTACTGCGTCGGCAGATCCAGTGTGAAGAATTCTCTCAGCATGCCTTCATCCTTGATCTTCCAGGTAGCGTTGGCTCCGACGCCGTCATCCGGCTTGACAATGACCGGATATCCGACTTCCCTGATGAATTCCAGGGCATGATCCAGGTCGGAGACAAGCTGGAATCTTGCTGTTTTGACGCCGGCTTTCCGGTAGTAGTCCTTCATTGTGGACTTTTTCTTATAGCGCATGACAGCGGTCTCATCATCACCGCTGGTGATGTTGAAGTCCGTGCGCAGTCTTGCGTCCTGCTCCAGCCAGAATTCGTTGTGTGATTCCAGCCAGTCGATCTTTCCGTATTTATGTGCGAACCATGCAACAGCACGGTACATCTCGTCATAATCTGCCAGTGAACTCACCTGGTAGTATTCCGTACAGGCATCCTTCATCTGCTGAGGGAGGTAGTCATACGGATCTTCAGCGATGCACAGGGCATTGCCGCCCATCTGCTTCCAGGCTTTCGGGAACTGATAATATGTATCGGGGAATGTCGGTGAAATGAATATGAAGTTGTTCATAATAGCATTCTCCAGTCTTTCTGCTCAGCAGATAAAGCCTACGTAATAAGGCAGTTCCTGTCTCCACCAGGGCCAGTCATGTGCGACGTCATAACCCCAGAAATCGACCCATGCAGGAATATCCTTATATCCGAAGAGTTCCTTCATGCGTTCGGAATCCTCCTGCATCGGATGTTCCCATGCGCCGCGCCCGCAGCACAGGATCAGGCTGCGCTCACGGTACATCTGTACATAGGGGTGGTCATAGGGCATGCCGTTGATATAGTCAACAGGGGAGTTGGCGTATACCAGATCATCAAAGTAATCCGGGAAGAACAGCCTTGCATTGTATGCGCCGGACAGAGCGATGCAGCCGGCAAAGATATCCGGACGTCTCAGCGCAAAGTTCAGTGCATGCGTTCCGCCCATGGAACAGCCTGTTGTCATAATGCCGGAAGCGTAGTTTCCTGCATTGCTTTCAGCGTTGATATCAAAGATCCTCGGACAAAGCTCGTCGCAGATGTAATTGACATACTCTTCCTGCGCTTCAATGCGCTTCCGGTTGTCCCAGCTGGTGGAAGACCAGCTGTTGTCATCGTTGGAATCGCAGCAGAAGAGCTGGATCCTTCCGGCATCAATGTAGTCCTGGATGCATGCGACCATGCCGTTGTTTTCGAAATCAAAGAATCTGCCGCTCTGGGAAGGGAATACGAGCATCGGTCTTCCGGCGTGCCCGTATACCTTGAATTCCATATCTCTGTGAAGATTCTGACTGTATTCGCGGTAATATGCTGTATACACTATTTTCGTTCTCCTTCTTTTTTGTAAACATCTGCAGCAAATTTATTGACATCCTTGATGTTGGTAAATCTTGCCATGTAGAATTCATTGCCCATGGCGGAGGACAGAAGCTCAGGCATTCTGTCGTGCATGCAGAGATTCGGACCGTAGTTCTTGTAGATATCGGCCATGCTGGTCGTGTAGATGTATTTGTCGCGTCTGCCGCAGTATACGCAGTAGTACGGACGTTCTCCCTTATCCGAGACGGAATTGTCCATGCACATATGGGCATAGATGGAATAAACGTCGACATTGTTCGCGAAATTCATCATATCGGGCGTATAGCCTCCCGGAGGACGCATGTTGACTTCCAGGCCAACGAGCTCGCCTTTCTTTCCGAGTCCCGGCTTGTCTTCCGTCAGACGGAAATACTCGGTATGGAAGAAACGGCCTTTGATGTTGAAGGCATGAATGACTTTTTCACCCATCTCCTTCAGGTCTGCAGGGATCTTCCTGACCGTGTAGTAGAAGCATTCACCTTTGGAATTGACAATGTCCATGACAGTCTCAGGGAAGACCATGGAATTCTCAAAGATAATGTTGTTGTTCTGATCAGCGATGCCGTCATATGTTTCGATATATCCGGGAATGAATTCCTCCATGATGTACTGCGTGCCGAGATCCTTTGTATAGAAATCAGCCAGTTCTTCATCATTGGAGATCTTCCATGTGGCATTAGCGCCGACGCCGTTGTCCGGCTTGACGATCACAGGATAACCGACCTTCTCAACGAAGGCCTTTCCTTCTTCCAGAGTCGTTGTCAGATGGTATCTGGCTACCGGGACGCCTGCTTTTTCATAGTAGGCTTTCATGCCTGACTTGAACTTGTACCTGGAAACATCAGCGGATTTGTCACCGGAGGTGATATTGAAATCCGTGCGCAGCCTTGCGTCCTGTTCCAGCCAGAA
>DMBB01000047.1 GCA_003446295.1 Erysipelotrichaceae bacterium | reverse complement strand
CCGAAATCGACCCATGTATATTTATCGACCTGTCCGCGGTAGAACTTGGAACGGTTGGTTCCCTTTTCACGCAGGATCTCTGCCCGTTCATTGTACTGAGGATCACGGATCAGCAGTGCGCCTCCCTCACCCATGGAATAGTTCTTTGTTTCATGGAATGAGTAGCATCCGAAGTGTCCGATCGTACCGAGCGGTCTTCCTTTGTATGTGCTCATGACGCCCTGGGCCGCATCCTCTACAACCAGCAGATGATGGCGTTCAGCGATATCCATGATCGTGTCCATTTCACAGGAAACGCCTGCGTAATGCACAACGAGAATGACCTTTGTTTTATCAGTGATCGCTGCTTCGATCTTTGTTTCATCGATATTCATGGTATCCGGACGGATATCGCAGAATACGAGCTTTGCGCCGGCAAGCAGCGCGGAATTGGCTGTAGATGAGAATGTGAAGCTGGGGAGGATCACTTCGTCCCCTTCCTTCAGGTCACACAGCAAAAGCGCCATATCCAGGGCTGTTGAGCCGCTTGTTGTCAGCAGTACTTTCTGTGAGCCGAACCTGTCCTGAAGCCATTCGGAACATTTCTTCGTGAACATTCCGTCTCCGCAGATCTTATGACTTTGAATTGCTTCTGTTACATATTTGATTTCTTCGCCGGTATAAGGCGGTACGTTAAAACTGATCATTTTTTCACCACGTCCATTATAAATCAATACAACTTTCAGTCAATCAGACCTGTTTATTCTACAGGTCTTGTCAGATATGTCGGGCAGACAAAGTCAGCTTCCTCTGCCGTTTCAACGATCTGATATTCAATGCCGTAGTCTTCCAGATCGATCAGTCCGCCTGTCTGCGTATATGCAACATAAACGTTTTTCGAAGGAAGCTCGGATACCTGTCTGATATGGTCACGATACATCAGTGTATTCAGCATTTTTGTCATACTGCCATAGGAACACATGGCTGTATTCACTGCCAGCAGGATCCCGAAAACGATCCGTATGATCCTGTTTTTGCACAGGGCATAGGCGATCACTGTTATGAAATAGATAAACGCCACGTATCTCAGCCAATAGGAACCTGGAAGCACGCATGCCATCAGGAACGACAGCCCTAGGAACAGCAGCAGTGCTGTTCTGTATCTTCCGGACAGTCTGTTCAGGTTCGCTGCGATCAGGACCATGGCTATGATGAAGATGCCTGAGAACCATGGACCGAACCCGCCGACTCTGACATCAGGACTGAGGAAGGCATTGATCTCATCAGCCTTCACGGTAAACGGAAGCTTCATCATGACATCAGAACGGATCGAACCGGATGATTCCGCAAACATGGAGATCAGGAAGCTCTTCCACGTCGGCATGTCTGTAAATGCAGGAACGATCTGACCCGCGGCAATGATGTCCTCTGCCCCGCTTCCGAAGAATCCATAGAACAGATTTCCATACCAGAAAATGTTCTTTCCGTAGATCGACAGTCCCGTTCCGAACACCGTAAACCCAGCGCACAGCCAGCAGAAACATGAGATCTTCAGCCAACCAGAACGTGTCATTTCTCTGCGTGCGTCATATAGCATGAACAGATAGAATACGATCAGGAATACGGAACTGTAGGCAAATGCGTTCAGCTTCATGGAAGAACCTGCAATAAATGCCAGAAACAGGATCAGCCAGGGTTCCTGATCATGCAGGTCATAATGTGTTCTGATCAGATAAACAAGCATCAGCAGGACCAGCGACAGCATCAGCATCCATGGTCCGTCCACATACAGCGTACTGCATTGTGCCATTGTGACCGGATTGAACACAAGGAAGACAGCCGCAAAGATTGCCGTGACTCCATTCAGACCCATGCGCTTCAGGTATCTGATGGCGATCACAAGCGCAGAACACATGTACATCCAGATAAAGGAAATGCCGGCATTGACCTTTCCGGTGATCAGGTACTGGTATGTTTCAAACAGCCATGTCCCGTTGGCATAGTTGCTGATCCATTTGCCGGTATATGCCGTATTCCATGAAGAATGGACTCCGAAATAGCCATCAATGGCATCCTGGGCATGTGTTCTCATCGGATTCCAGCCTTTTGCCATCAGAGCGATCGCTGTTTTGTACATGGTATTGGAGTCGTAGCTGATATCAAACAGCAGGGAACCCATGAATGTCATGACGATAAACATTACAGCAGTGATCACGGATGACAGGACAGTCTCTTTGATATTCCACTTCAAAAGTGCTGCAGTTCCTGCTGCAGCGATCATGAACGATACGATGAGTGTGATCAGGTGCACTGTCACACCTGCGCAGAATAATAAGTTCGTCACCAGCATGGTCACAGCCGACCATGCGATCAGAAGGATCCCTGCTCTGAATAACGAATCTTTGATATTCGCCATCATTTCATTCCAATCACTTTCTTGACACGGTCAATCACTTTTCTGCCTGTTTCGCTGCGTTTCTGGAAATACATCAGCGAGCATGTCACATCGCATTTTGCCTTATCAGTCAGACTGGATATCGTGTTCTTCGGATAGATATGGTAATAGTAAAGCTCTGTCAGCTGACCGCCGAATCTCTTTTTATAATCACTCATATCCCACAGGAAGTGGAAGCGTACGCCGCCTTCCTTGATGCAGTCGGCGATCGTCTCATACAATGCGATCTGACCGGGATTGTATTTGTTGTATTCCGGATCGTGCGAGATCACTGCCAGATGTCCGTGGTGATTGATCTGCGGATTGATGGTGGCAGCGATCAGCCTGCCGTTCAGTTCGACTGTATGAATGATGCCGCATTCCCGGCACAGATGGTAAAAGCCTTCAATGTCCGTTTCATCCAGATCGGAATGCGTGTTCTTTTCTTCCATGCGGAGATGATTGAAATGGATGATCTGTTCGATCAGTTCATGACTGATCTCCTCATTCCGGTATACCTTGAGCTCTCCTTCCGGAAAGTCTCTCAGAAAACGTCTCTTGTAGTACTGCACATGTTTTCTGGTCGTGCTGTTCAGGCTCTGCAGATAGCTTTTCTCATCAGCGGGAAGATCCATGATGATATCGCTGACGATCGCTGTCTTATGCGCAATATACTTTCCTGACTCATAGGGATGGTAGAAACCACCCCAGTTGATATATTTATGCGGATACTGCTGGAACAGGAATGTGCAGAACAGATCGATCTCTTCGTCTGTATACTGGCATAATGTTCCGAGCACATTGATCCGTTTTGCGCCGACCGTATAGTAGACAGCAGCTCCGTTGATCTCCACCCGGTAAGCCGGACGTTCCGGAACGAACGCATTAAAATACCCGACACAGCAGTACATGCTGTGATGGCGGTCATCAAATGCCTTGTCCGGCGCGATCTGTGCATCGAATTTTGTAAGTTTGTACTGCATACTCAGTCCCTTGAAAA
>DMBB01000211.1 GCA_003446295.1 Erysipelotrichaceae bacterium | reverse complement strand
AACGTCATCATCGGTAAGCTGATCCCTGCCGGAACAGGACGCCCTGAATACAAGCGTGAAACAACTGACCGCATTGTTGCCAAGGCTGAATGGATGAAGGCTGAACGCCGCAGAAAGGCAGAAGAACTTCTGGAAGCTACAGAAACAAGGCTTCCGGATGAAGTGATCCGTTCTGATGCGGACAAAGAAGTCCACGCAGAAGAAGAGGAATCTGCTGAATAAGCAAAATCTGAGAAAACCGGTTGAGAGAACATCTCAATCGGTTTTTTTGCGCATCTAAGAGACAGATATGAAAACGGACTGCTTTCAGCAGGAAATTAGCGTGATTTGCATAGCATTCCCGATATCATGAAAAGTGAAAAAGCGGTATCATTAAATCAGCAGACTAACAGCTGGTATCTTTTATGTACCTGATTCGGATGGAGATTACATTATGCCTGAAAACTTTCTGAGTATATCGGATATTTATCATATTATTTCAGTCCTTCTTTTTACAATCGGACTGTGGAAGATCCTTGTGAAGTGCGGTGCCAAAGGCTGGTGGGCATTGCTGCCGGGAGGAAGATACTTCAAGCTGGGTGATGTCGTTGAGTGCGATAACGCCGGTGTTGTTGTAATGTTCCTTGAACTGTTTTTCGAAGGGTGCAGGATTGCCGTAAATTTTGTGCCAAAGAATTCGATCTATTTTAATTATCTCGGTCTAGCGCAGCTGGTCACTATATTGGTCCAGTTTGCGTTTGTTTTCAAAATCTACACCGGGGTATGCTTCACGTTCGGAAAATCATGGCACTGGATGTTCTTATGGGTTCCGTTCAACTGGCTTGCTGCACTGATCTTCGGGTTCAGCCCTAAATTCCAGCCGGTCAATCTCGGCATCCGTCCGGATGACGACATGAAGGCCGGTACTGATCCGGCAACGATCGGAACGATCAGGCATTACATGAAACATATTCAGGATGGCGGTTTGACGGTCATGCTGAGAGAAAGGACTGTCCGTGACTTCAATAAAAAGCGTTATCTGCTGAAGGATATATATTTCACGATTCCCAATAATTCACTGGTGCTTCTGCTTGGAGGCTCCGGTTCCGGAAAAACGACCCTGGTCAATGCGATCACCGGTTATGAGAAGGCAAATGCGGAAATATTCCTGAATGGTCAGAATGTCTATGAACAGTATGATCTGATGAAGTACAAGATCGGGTTTGTACCGCAGCAGGACCTGCTGAGATACAACGATACTGTGCTGAACACACTGGAAGATGCCGCAAAGCTCAGGCTTCCGACTTCCATGCACAGGAGAGACAGAGCGGATGCGATCGATGAAGTGCTTGATACGCTGGGCCTGGTTTCCGGTAAATCGGGACTTGTGTCAAAGAAATCAGGCGGCATGAAGAAGCGTATTTCGATCGGAACGGAACTGGTCTGCCGTCCGGAACTGTTTATCCTTGATGAACCGGATTCCGGTCTGGACGGCGTCATTGCAAGAGAACTGTTTGAGACACTGCAGAAGATCGCGCACACCGGACGTATCGTCATTGCGATCACGCATACACCTGACCGTGTCATCAAAATGTTTGATAAAGTCATCGTACTTGCACGTGACTCCGGCAGAGTCGGACGTCTGGCATTCTATGGAAAACCTGATGAAGCACTGAAGTTCTTCGGTAAAGACTCAATGGAAAATATCATCATGGCGATCAACCGCAAGGATGAGGGCGGAGAAGGCCGTGCTGATGAGTTTATTGCCAAGTATGCGGAATATGTCAATGAACATTCCGGAAATGAAGAAGAGGAGGGACTGCCTGATGACCAGCAATAAGCATTACAGAGGCAGAATTGCCCAGACAGGCATTTACCTCGGAAAGTTTTTCCGCATGTTTATTTACCAGAATGACTGGAAAATGCTGCCGATGGCCGCAGTCATTGCCGGTGCTGTTACATTCGCCGTAGGAAACAATATCTTCAAAACACAGGAAGGAACGCTGAGCGGATGCTTTGCACTCGTCTGTGTATGTATCTGGAACGGTTTCTTCAATTCCATTCAGGTAGTGTGCCGCGAACGTCCGATCGTGAAGCGTGAGCACCGTGCCGGCATGCATATTACTTCTTATATCGCTGCGCACATGATCTATCAGATGCTTCTCTGTTTGATGCAGACAGGCATACTGATGAGCATCTGCACGATCGCAAAGATGAACTTCCCGAAACAGGGACTTATTACAAACAGTTTCTATATTGACTTTACGCTGTCGCTGTTCCTGATCACCTATGCTGCGGACATGGCATCACTGATGATCTCCTGCTATGTGAAAAACACAACAGCAGCCATGACGCTGATGCCGTTCATGCTGATCTTCCAGCTGATCTTCTCAGGCGGTCTGATCTATCTGGAGGGAGCAGCGAAAAAACTGACCGGATTTACGATCGCCAGATGGGGTCTGGCTGCGTTATGCACCCTGGCAAATTACAACAGTCAGCCGATGGTATCTCTGTGGAACGAGATCTGGAAATTCCGCAGTATGGAGATCGAAGGACACCAGCCGATCAAGATCTTTACAGACAAGATCATTCAGGAAGGCAGGCTGAATGAGTTCCTTCAGGAATCAGGCTCTTATAACCAGAATGCAGCTTATCTGTATGACAAAGCAAATCTGCTGCTGTCATGGCGGAACATGATCATCATGGCAGTTCTTTTCGTGGTCATTGCGGTATTGCTGCTGAAACGGGTAGATCGAGATAAACGCTGACGAACGCACTGCAGACATCATTCAGTCCGGATGGGCAGACATACTTCCGGAACGAAATATATTATGGCGGAGGTATGATATGCGCTATGGATTTATCGGCCTTGGCAATATGGGCGGGGCTATTGTAAAAGGAATTCTGTCAGGAGACAGTTTTTCCGACGATGAAGTTTACGGCTATGACGTAGATTCGGTGAAAGCTGAACAGCTTTATGAGGAAGCAGGAGTCAGTCTGTGCGGTTCGATCCAGGATCTTGCCGGACATTCTGATGTCATCATTCTTGCGGTGAAGCCGCAGTACATGCAGTCAGTTCTGGATGAACTGAAACCCCTGGATATCGAGGGCTGCCTGATCATTTCTATCGCTGCAGGACTGCAGACAGAGTACTTTGAAAAAGAACTGAAGGATAACG
>DMBB01000380.1:7337-9282 GCA_003446295.1 Erysipelotrichaceae bacterium | reverse complement strand
ATCCGCGGCGTTGAAAGCCAGGGCATGCTGCTGGCAGGAAAGAATGATGACCTTGTCGGTGTCGTTGAAGTCAACGGTCTGAAACCCGGCACAAAGATCAGCTGATGAATCATAAGAGCTCCCGCTGAAAGGTGAATGTACAGAGATCACCTGAAGCAGGGGCTCTTTTTCTGAATCAGATGTTATACTTAAACGGGGTGAGATTATGAAACGTTATACGATAGTAACAAGACCTGATGAAGTGTCTCTGTCGCTTGAGGACCAGATCAGGCATGATCTGAATAATCACGGTTATATTGAGGATAAAGAAGAGCCGGATGTTGTATTTGTTGTCGGCGGAGACGGCACCTTTATTTATGCAGTCCACCAGTTCTTCAAGCGGCTGAATAAAGTTCGTTTTTATGGCATCCATACCGGAACGCTCGGCTTCTATACAGACTATCGCGACAGTGAATATGATGAATTCATGGAGACGTTCCTGAATCATGAATATGAAGAGACAACCTATCCGATCCTGCAGGCTTATACAGGCAAAGAAACATATTACGCAGTCAATGAGATCAGGATCGAGAATGCCGCAAGAACACAGGTCCTGGATGTATATGTCAATACAGTGCCTTTTGAAAAGATCAGAGGTACGGGCATCCTTGTATGCACACAGCTGGGAAGCACTGCATACAACAGATCCCTTGGCGGAGCAGTCATCCAGGAAGGACTGGATCTGATCGAGATGTGTGAGATCGCGGGCATTCATCACAGCAAATACCGTTCCCTCGGAGCACCGATCATCATGAAAAGCGATACAGTCCTGGATTTCTATGCGACAAGCTTCAAAGGCGCGCTTCTTGGAGCTGATGCAGATGTGTATACATTTACAGATGAAACAAAGGTGACGATCTCATCCTGTGCCAATCTGAAAGTACGCATGCTGAGAGGACGCAAGGTCTCCTATTATTCAAGACTGAAGAGTCTGTTCTGATCAGACCGAAACAAGATACTCCTGCCTTGCTGAAGAGACAGGAGTTTTTTAGTTATTTCATGGTAAAATAATTTCATCACGAAAGAAGGTTTTCATGCGCAACTGGAATTCTCTTTATGACATACTGTCTTTTCCCATCGGCATCCTTTATTTTGCGATGACCCTGCTTGGAATCGGTAATATACTCACAAACAGTGCATTCAGTGTTTTTTTCACGATGACGAATGAACTGGTCATCCTGCTTGCAGAAGTCTGCATCAGGACCGGCACATTCCTGGTCGTGAATTTCCCGTTATTCTTCATGCTCCGTCTGGTTACCAGAAAATCAGGCAGTGCTACAGGTATCCTTTCCGCATTTGCAGGATATATCGCATACCTGACCATGACGATGTGCTTTGCGGGATCTTCTCTGCCTTCCACAGCATTCAGTTCAATACTGGGTCTGTCCATTACTTCAGCACGTGCAAAATCACTGGCAGGAGCGGTTCATTATCCGCTGCAGACAGGTGTGATCGGTGCAGGTATCGTTGCATTGATCGCGCTGTACAACTACAACCGTACAAGGAAACGCAGCGACTATAATCTGTTTGCCTTTATCTCAAAAGACACACAGTGCGTGATCGGCACAGTCATCCTCTCCGCTGCAGCAGGATTCGGTATGGCATATGCCTGGCCGTATGCTGTCAGGACCATTCATACCGCAGTTGAATTTATTTCATCCGATACGACCAATCCTGTCAATCTGATGATCTACGGAGTGCTGGACAGGTTTTCTTCCCTGCTGAATATCGGTGCCATGATCCGTACACCGTTCTGGTATGGCAGCAACGGAGGTACATGGCTGAACATGGTCGGCAGCAGTGTTGCAGGAGACGTCAATATCTGGACTGCTCAGGCAGCGATCGGCGGCCTGACCGGAATGTCAGGAAGATTTATCACGCCATATTATGTGCTGAACATCTTTGC
>DMBB01000380.1:0-7203 GCA_003446295.1 Erysipelotrichaceae bacterium | reverse complement strand
TTCTATATACTGGCATCACTCCTGTCGATATTTTCAGGAACACTGCTGCCTCTGGAGATCACGCTGTTCTTCGCGGCTCCGGCACTGTATTTCTTCCATCTGCTTTATACAGGACTGCTGTTCGGTATATTCCAGGCTATGGGCGTATACCTCGGCTTCAACTATGCAGGCGGAGCGACATTGACTGCACTGCCCGGAACATTGCTGGAACTTCTGAGCTATCTGCAGTTCACATCCCTGCAGAAGACACTGCTGATGATCGCAGCGGCAGGCGTGATCAGCTTCTTCGTCTACTTCCTGTTCACACGGTTCTACTATAAATACCTTGCACTGGATCTGTTCCAGACAGGCAGAAAGAATCATATCGTGAAGGGCGTCATAGATGCTGTCGGAGGAGTCGACAACATCAAGCTGACGCATTCATCAACAGACAGACTTGTCATCAGTCTCTATGACCCGACGAAGCTGGACGCAAACAAGATCCGTTCGCTTGGTTCTGTCCGTGTATATGATACAAAAGCCGGATATGCGATCACCTTCGGTGCAGCAAGTACGATGGTCCGACTGGGCATCAGTGAATCCATGCGTGAGTCGATCCGCAGTACTGTATAAACCGGCATCTGTTCATACAAACATTTGATAAAAAACAAGCCTCCCTGTGAATTGACCGGATGCGATATGAGAAAACGCATCGGAGAAAATCAGAAGAGGCTTTTATTCTTTCCTGTATATCAATATTACAATGTGTTTTGTTTATGACATGGGCCGGCTGACGCAGACAGACTGCTTATGTATTTGATATAATTTTTTAAATGTGAAGAAGATAAATCAGATATTTTTGACTATAGATCAAACACATATCTCAACAATCAGAAAAACCGAAGATCACATTGCATATCGTTGATAAAAAAGTGTCGCGCTGCAGACCAGAGGAGGCTTTTATGGTCAGACAGAAAAGAAAAACAATGAGTTGGCTGTTCAGTATTCTGCTGTGTATTTCACAGATGAATGTTCTCGTTAGGGCAGAGGATGAACTGCTGCCTGCAGAGGAAGAAGAACAGGTTATCCTGGAAGATGAACTTCAGGAAGAGGAAGAACCTGCAGTTGTAATAACTGAAAATCCTGAGACTGAAGAGGTTCAGGAAGAACCGGTAACTGAAGATCCGGAAGAGGAGATCCTTCCTGAAGAACCTGCAGAAGAGCAGCCTGCAGAGGATCTTTCTGATCCGGATGAAACACAGGAAGAACAGCCGCAGGAAACTGAGGAACTGCCTTCAGACGATCTGCCTGAAGAAACTGTCATGGAAGAACCTGCAGAGCAGGAATCTTTTGAGAGCGTCTATGTGGATGCTTCTGAATATATGCTCCAGGCAGGTGCGATCCTGAAAGAGGAAGAAGAGTATTCCGAAGCATATGCAACGACCGCTTCATTTGATCTGCGTACGGATTTCGCTGCACTGAATGCTGTATTCCAGAGAGGTGTTTCCCAATGGGAAACATCGGTCAATGTAGCCTCATTTAATATTCCGACATCTGAAGCATCAAAAGTGTATGGATATCTGACCAATGCGAACCCGCAGTTCTTCTATTTGAGCAATCGATTCAGATACAGTTATAACAGCAGTAACTGCATTGTTTCGTTAAATTTGGAATATGATACAGCATATACCCGTACGGATTCCGAAACATTTGAGAACAGGGTGAATGAGATCACTGCAGGCGTGGATGCTTCGTGGAGCGATACACAGAAAGCACTGTATCTTCATGATGTTCTGGTCATCGATAATACATATGATCTTACATATTCCAATTACAACGCCTATAATGCTTTGATCGACAGGACATCTGTCTGTCAGGGATATTCACTGGCATATAAATACCTGCTGAATAAAGTCGGTATCGAAAGCGACATTATCTCATGCGAAAGTTTCAATCATGCCTGGAATACAGTTGTTGTGGACGGAACAACTTATTTTGTTGATTCTACTTGGGATGACCCGATCAAAACTTATCGGATGCGCTGCAAGCACACGAATTTCCTGAGGGACAGGGATGGACTGCTTGATACGGGGCATATTAAAGACGACGGTACAGACGCAAAAGACTGGGTCAATTCATTCGGAGAAAACATCTATAACAGTTATCTGACAGATTATCCCAACGCTTACTGGGCTAACTGCATTACACAGATCCCCCATATCGGTAACTCATGGTTTTATCCGGACAGCTCAGGCAATATCTTCCGGTTCAACGGAAATACCGGAAGTACTTCGGTTCTGACTACGTTAAGTGATTACTGGTATACGATCGATCAGAGCGGATACTGGGGAAGATATATCCATCTTGATGTATTTGAAGATAAACTCGTAGCTTCTCAGGAAGGTTCTGTCTATCTGATCGACATGTCCGGCAACCTGACAACCGTAGGAGTGCTGACAGATGCGGAATACAACTCCGGAAGGATCTACGGTATTCAGACACAAGGCAATAAAGTCAGATATGATCTGTACGAATCACCTAATGCAAGCCAGTTGTATAATTTCGGTTATTTCGTGCTGAAAGAATTCAATCCGGTAACCGGTATTAGTTTAAACAACCCGACATTATCATTTAGTTCCATCGGAAGCACAGCGACACTTACCGCAACAGTCATGCCTTCGAATGCGACAGATAAGTCGGTCACATGGCGCAGCTCAAATACAAATGTCGCCACAGTGAACAGTTCCGGAGTGGTGACAGCAGTCGGATCCGGTACAGCAGTGATCACAGCTGTTTCTTCTGATCCTTCCATTACGGCACAGTGCAGTGTTACGGTTACGATCGCTGTACAAAGCGTTTCCGTTTCTCCGGAAACAGCTCAGATGTTTACTGGAGAGAAACTGCAGCTCCAGGCAGCGGTACTGCCCTCAGCAGCATCTGATAAAACTGTGACATGGAAGAGCTCGAATACCGCTGTTGCCACTGTGGACAGCACAGGTAAAGTAACTGCTGTTTCCAATGGTACAGCAACGATCACGGCAACGACCCGTGATGGAGGATATACCGACACTTGCACAGTAAGCGTATCGACACCTTTGATCGAAGTGCACCTGAATACTGATCACCTCAGCCTGATCAAAGGTGAAACATCATACCTGACAGTCAGTTTTGTACCTGAAACAGCATCAGACCAAACAGTTATCTGGTCCAGCAGTGACCCATCTGTTGTCACGGCGGACAATTCCGGCAAAGTCACAGCTGTTTCAAACGGAACTGCAGTGATCACCGTGAAAGCGAATGATGGCGGATATACAGATACATGTACGGTAACTGTCACAACGCCGCTGAACGGTATTGCGCTGAACAAACATACACTGACACTCAGCAAGAACAGTTCAGAGACACTGACTGTTTCCTTTGATCCGGAAGATGCTTCTGACAAGAGCGTTATCTGGTCGAGCAGCGATCCTTCTGCTGCAAGCGTGGACGATAACGGAACGGTAACAGCTCTGAAGGGCGGAAGTACAGTGATCACTGTAACTTCCGTTGACGGGAACTATAGTGACGCATGCACTGTTGCGGTAATTGTTCCGGTCACAGGCATTGCACTTTCACAAAATACACTTTCACTGAACAAAGGAGACACTTATCAGCTTGCCTCAAATGTACAGCCTGCCGATGCGACAGATAAAACAGTCACATGGGAGAGTTCTGATACTGCTGTGGCGACTGTAGATAACACAGGAAAAGTGACTGCTGTTTCAAACGGAACAGCTGCGATCACTGTGACTTCAAATGATGGCGGATATACCGACACATGTACAGTAACCGTCACAACACCGCTGACAGGCATTACGCTGGACACACACGCAATTACACTTGAAAAAGGAAAATCACAGACACTTCTGGCTGCATTCAGTCCGGAAGATGCTTCAAATAAGAGCGTCACGTGGTCCAGCAGTAATCCTCAGATCGCTTCTGTAAACTCATCAGGAACAGTCACTGCAAGAGGAGCCGGCACAGCAGTCATTACAGTTGTTTCAAAAGATGGTTCATATTCTGACAGCTGTACCGTTACGGTAACTTCTCCTCTGCGCGGCATCCACCCGGATGTACATGAGCTGAACCTGAACAAAGGAGAATCATATACCGTAACTGTTGTGTATGATCCGCAGGATACGACAGATGACAGAACACTGCGATGGATCTCACAAGATACATCGGTAGCGAAGGTCGATCCCAACGGTACCATAACAGCGGTCGGAGCAGGATATACGAAGATTACCGTTTCCCTGAGAAACGGCAGATTCGCGAATACAATCAATGTCTTTGTCAGTATTCCGGCAGAAGGCATCGTTCTGTCGGAACACGAACTGACTATGAACAAAAGCACCAGCCGGTCTGTTCAGGCAGAGTTCTATCCTCAGGGAGCGGAAACCCAGAATGTGATCTGGTCGAGCAGTGATGAGTCAGTCGTTGCGATTGACGCAGACGGAACATTCACCGCAGTCGGAAAAGGCACTGCAGATGTAACAGTCACAAGTGAAGACGGACAGTTCAGCGATACGTGCCATGTCACGGTCAGAGTACCTGTGGAAGAGATCATTGTCTCAGGATCTGAAAATGAATTGAAGGTCGGACAGACAATGTCACTGAGTGTTGTCATCCTGCCGGAAGACGCGGATGCAGGAGAACTGATCTGGAAGTGCAGTGAATCTGATATCGTACAGATCAATGATGACGGAACGATCACCGGTCTCAACGAGGGAGAAGCGCATATCAGTATCACAACGGAGACCGATCTGATCCAGGCAGATTTTGTGATCCAGGTCATACCTGACATCATTTCCGTAACCGGAGTCAGGCTTTCCGAACATACATTGGCACTGGAAACAGGCGGAAGTGCACAGCTGTCTGTGCAGGTAATACCTGAAAATGCATCGAACAAAAAAGTATACTGGACATCCTCTGATCCGTCGGTAGCGACAGCAGATGAACAGGGAAATATCCGGGCAGTGGGTGATGGTCAGACTACGATCACTGTTGCGACAGATGACGGCGGTTATACAGATACCTGCACGGTTACAGTGAGTACCGTTATTCCTTTGAAATCGATTCAGATGGATCAGAAAGAAGTCTTCTTATATGCAGGTGATACATTCCAGCAGAAAGTCACTTTTGATCCCGAAAATACAACGGATGATAAGACACTTGTATGGAGCTCTTTGGATCCGGAAATTGCGTCTGTTGACCAGAACGGAACGATCAAAGGTCTAAGTGCTGGAACTGCAGTGATCATCGTCAAAAATGTTGACGGAACCTTTACGGATACGTGTACGGTCACAGTCAGTGAATATGCAAAAGAGATCAAGCTGAGTGAGACCAGTCTCTCTTTGAATGCGCCTCCTGAGATCTATGATCTGGACGCATTTGCGGGAACAGAGGAACTGTCTGCTGATGAGGTCATCTGGACATCCAGTGATCAATATACGGTTTCCGTAGATGAAAACGGTACGCTCCGGGCGATTTGGGGAGGAACTGCAACGATTACAGCCACACTGGTCAGCGATGAGACGGTCAGTGCGGTATGTGAAGTAACAGTCGATTCAAACATCAGCGTAGTCAGAGAAACAGAAAATGCGCATATCCTGAATCCCGAAGAAGAATATGATCTGAAGGCACGTTTCATACCGGAATACGGTGAAGCAGAAACGATCGAATGGCAGACCAGTGACCACTCTGTTGCCGCAGTCGACAGCAACGGACATGTAAGGGCACTGCGCAGCGGTACAGCAGTGGTATCTGTTGAGCTTACTAAACAGGGACATGTTTACCGCAGAGACTGTGAGATCTATGTCATCGGATCCGGATACACGCCTGTTTCACAGATCAACATGAATCTTACGAATTACACGGATGTCGCCTGGACAGGCAGTACGGACTGGTTCACAGCATATGTCTATCCTGATAATGCTTCGGTAAAAGCAGTTAACTGGAAATCATCAGATTATTCTGTAGCTGACGTGGATCCTGATGGATATGTCTATTTCAAGGATCCGGGTACTGCATATGTCTGGTGTGAAGGCGCTGACGGGAACGTTTATCAGGAACGCAGGATCGTGTCACTTCCTGAAGGATCCGTGTTCGTAAAAGGATTTGAATTTGACGCACATGAACTGACAGTGGGCGTTGGAAGATCTGTGCGGCTGCCGTATCATTTCACGCCATCCGATGCGACAAATCAGAACCTTTCATGGATCATTGATGATGGAGATATCGTTGAAGTTCAGCAGGACGGAACGATCATCGGTCTGAAAGAAGGCACGACATATGTACATGCGCATATTGAAGCAGGAGATTTTACTGACTCATGCAAAATAACAGTTACAGAAGCAATACCTGCAGAACCGGTCATTTCTGACAGTACTGCAGAACTCAGCGCAGGGCAGACAAAACAGCTGTCGGCAACACCCGGAGAAGCCGGACAGGAGATCGGGCGTATTCGCTGGACATCCGACGATCATCACGTGGCTGTGATAGATGATAACGGTCTTGTAACAGCTGTTGCCGGCGGTGATACGGTGGTGCATGGTTTTGTTCAGATCGATGGTGCTGAATATGAAGTCACCTGCAGTATCCATGTCACTGGCGATCCGTATGTTGCGGTTGAAGAAGTCGTGATCGCTGCAGAACATCTGACATTGCTCATTGGCGATGGATATCATCTGACAGGATCTGTCCGTCCTTCTAATGCAACAAACAGAAAGCTGACCTGGACTTCCGATAACGAAAATGCAGCAACGGTCGATGAGACCGGTCATGTAAAAGCAGTCGGAACCGGTACAGCAACGATCAGGGTATCCTCTGAAGATGGTATCTATGCGGAATGTTCTGTCACAGCAGGCTGGTGGATCACAAGCATCACGCTTGAAGAAACAGATATTACGCTGACAAGAGGCGATACATACCAGATCAAATGGACGATCTTCCCGGAAGAAGCAGCAGATCACAAACTGATCTTCAATACAGATCGTCCGGATGTACTGACGATCGATGAAGATGGTCTGATCACAGCAGCAGGGGTTGGTCCGGCGATCGTCACTGTCGAATCTGCAGATTCTGAAAGGCAGGCAAAAGCTTATCTGACAGTATATGTTAAGGAGAAGGATCCGGATCCTGTTCCTGTCATTTCCGACAGCACGATGACACTGAATCCTTATGGCA